>JBIKQY010000341.1:0-3436 GCA_044349465.1 Limnohabitans sp.
CCAATCGCCCACGGGGTGGGCTCCTACAAATGCAACAAAGCCCATCGTCCACGGGGTGGGCTCCTACGAAGACACATGGCCTGAGCTGCTGTTTGTAGGAGCCCACCCCTGTGGGCGATTTCTCGCGCACCGCCAAGGCATGCATTCGCCCACGGGGTGGGCGCCTACGACAAATCCATCGCCCAACGGGGTGGGCGCCTACAGGGACTGGAGCAGGGCTTGTTCTAGGGCGCGGGTGTGGGCCACGGGGTCCCAGGCTGGGTTGTTTTGCAGGCGCTTGCGCAGGCCTTGTTTTAACTTGAGCAAACCCTTGCGGTCTTTGGCCATCTTGGTGGCAATGGCCACGTAGTCTTCGTCGTCCTTGGCCACCCATTCGGGCAAACCGGCGGCGGTCATGAAGCTTGCGCCCATGCGCGAGACAAAATGCGCACCCACTTGCGTGAGCACTGGCACGCCCATCCACATGGCTTGCAAGCTGGTGGTGCCGCCGTTGTAAGGCACCGGATCGAGCGCGATGTCGATGTCGGCGTACTCGGCCATCATGTCGGTCAAACCCACAGGCCCACGAAATTCCACACGGCTGAGGTCAACGCCCAAGGCCTGCAAACGCTCGCTCACCAGGCGCTTGGCCCCTTCGTCGCTGAAGCTTGGTGCCTTGAGCACCAGGCGCGAATCGGGCACGGCCTGCAACACACGCGCCCACAACTTGAGCGTGCGCGGCGTCAGCTTGGGCAAGTTGTTGAACGAACCCCAGGTCAAGGGCCGCTTGGCCGTTTGGGCGCCGTATACCGGGTAGGGGTAGTCCTCTTCGGGCGCATAGCAAAACACCGTGCCTGGCAAACGCAACACCTGCTCGGTGTAGAGGCTTTCGCAGCCCGGGGGCGTGACCACCGCATCGCCCAAAATGAAATCCATATTGGGCACACCGGTCGAGCCGGGATAGCCCAAGTAGGTCATCTGCACCGGCGCTGCACGCTGGGCAAACAAGAACATGCGGTGCTGGCTGGTGTGGCCGGCCATGTCCAGCAACACGTCGATGCCATCGGCATCGATGCGCTTGGCCAGTTGGGTGGTGTTGAGCGTGCCCACCTCGATCCAGTGCTCGGTGCGCGCGCGCGCCAAAGCGGTTTGTTCATCGTGCGAGTCGCCCACAAAATACATGAACAACTCAAACCGTGAGCGGTCAAGCTCACGCAACACGGGCTGCATGAAAATATTCACCGGATGCTGGTGATGAAAATCCGCCGACACCATGCCCAGCTTGATGCGTCGACCCGCCAGGGGCGGACGCACAAACGAATCCCGCCTGCGTGCCCCATTGCCCCAGTCTGCAAACAAAGCCCGATGCAAATCGGCCACCTGCTGGGCCGATTGCGCATCGCTGTACAGCGAACTCATGGCCGCGCTGGACGCGTAGCCACCCTCCTTGCCCTCTGACTGGGCGAGCTCGGCGTACAAAGCCAGCGCTTTGTCCGCATCGCCCACCTTGCCCGCTACAGCCGCGCGCAATGATTGCGCACCGGGCATGGGTGCCAAGGCCTCGGCTTGCTGCAGGACTTTTTCGGCCTCTTCCATTTGCCAACATTCGGCCAGCAAATGGGCCAGGTTCCAATGCGCCCACGGGCTTTGCGGATACAGCGCCACACAGCGTCGGGAAATCTCAATCGCCTCTTGCCAGAAATTGTTTCTAAAGCTCAAGGCGGCCAGGCGCGACAAGGTCGATTCTTGCGTGGCACCCGAGGCTAAAGTCAGCAAGCGCATGGCCTTGTCGCGGCTGCCCACACGCAGCCAGGCTTTGGCCGCATCCATTTGAATTTCGGCGGCAAGGTTAGCCAAAGTCTGCGCGTTGTCGGCGCGTGTGACTTTCAGGGCTTCATCGAAGCAATTCAGGGATTCTTGCGCATGGCCCAGTTCCAGCACGTACTGACCCATGAACCAGTGGACCTGTCGCACGGTGTCCAGATCTTTGGCGCTGGCTTTTTGAACCGCCTCGTTGTAAGCCCGGTTGGCCAACTCGGTGTTGCCCTGCTGGGCCATCACACGCGCCATGGCCAGGTACGCCTCAAAGCGTTCAGGCGCCAACGTGATGGCCTGCTGATAAGCCGCCTTGGCTTGGATCAATTCGCCCATCTGTTTGCACAAATGCCCCGCCTCCAGCCAGGCGCTGAAGTTGGTGGGCTCCAGCCGCAAGGTCTGTGCAAACGCCTCGCGTGCGGGCATCCACTGACCCAGCTGCACCAGACAGCGCGCCTTCATCAACCACGCGGGAATCAAGCCATCGTGGTGCGCCAAAGCTTGTGTAGCCAAATCCAGCGCCTGCGACCATTCGCTTTTTTTATAGGCCGCGTTGCCTGCGTTGAACGCCAGCGCGGCGGCATTTTCTGTTTCTTGTGTGTTCATGGCCATTCAGTTGGAGTAACTGCATCTATCAAATCCCAAGGCTTGGGCACCTGTGTCATTTTCGTTTGGAATAACAATATGGTATTTTTAATTGAAGATTTTACGAGTACATTTCAACGAATTACAAATCAATGAATGCTACCGAGGACCGCATGAAAAAACTACTACACGTTGGACCAGGCCATGCCCACATCGAAAACACCACCGCCGGTTTCAACAACGGACAATGGCAAGAGTTGCGGCTGGACATTGACCCCTCGGTGCAGCCCGACATCATTGGCACCATGACGGACATGTCCTTGGTCAAAGACCAATCCGTGGACGCCATCTTCTCAAGCCACAACATCGAACACCTGTACCCCCACGAAGTGCCCACGGCGCTGGCCGAATTCAACCGGGTGCTGGCGTCAGACGGCTTTTGCGTCATCACCTGCCCCGACCTGAAATCCGTGTGCGCGCTGGTGGCGCAAGACCAACTGACCGAAACCGCCTACGAATCACCCGCCGGCCCCATCGCCGCCATCGACATGCTGTACGGCCACCGCAACTACATGGCCGCTGGCAACCTCTTCATGGCACACCGCTGCGGCTTCACCGAAAAAGTCTTGCGCGGCACCCTCAACGCCTGCGGCTTTCCGTGGGTAGCCACCCTGGTGCGCCCCGGCACCTTCGACATCTGGGCCATCGCCTGCAAAAGCCAGAAAAGCGACGAAGAACTCAAAACCCTGGCCCGCGAACACTTTCGCGTCTGAGCGGGTTCTGCAACAAACCATTGGCTGTCAGGGATATTTGTAGGAGCCCACCCTGTGGGCGATTTCACGCATACCGCCATGGCATGCAATCGCCCACGGGGTGGGCTCGTGCAAAGGTAAAACCAATGGGCTGAGTGGCTGTTTGTAGGAGCCCACCCCTGTGGGCGATTTCATGTGCACCGCCAAGGCATGCCAATCGCCCACAGGGTGGGCTCCTACAACAAAACCGAATCGCCCACGGGTTGAGCTCGTGTAAAGGTAAAACCAATGGGCTGAGTGGCTGT
>JBIKQY010000342.1:0-3418 GCA_044349465.1 Limnohabitans sp.
CACTACAAAGACCTTGAAAAAGGCAAATGGGTCAAAGTGCTGGGCTGGGAGGGCAAAGAATCCGCCCACAAGGAAATTTTGGACGGCATCGCCAACCACAGCAAAGCCAAGGCCTGATGCGGCACTGTTGGCGCTCACCCCGGTGGGCGCTGGCTGTGGCACCCAACGCCTGCACGGTCTGCGCCGTGCGGGCGTTTTTTCATCGAGGCTGATTTATTGCGGTTTTTTCAGCGGCGAGTGCTGCTGCAGCGCTTCAAGGTAATTCTCCACCCCCGCTTTTTCCCGATCCAGAAACCGGGCCACCGCTTCAGAAAACGCCGGGTGCGCCAGCCAGTGGGCGCTGTGGGTGGGGGTGGGCAGCAAGGCGCGGGCCATTTTGTGTTCGCCTTGTGCGCCGCCTTCAAAGCGTTTCAGGCCGTGCTGGATGCACCATTCGATGGGTTGGTAGTAGCAGGCTTCAAAGTGCAGGCAGTCCACCCGCGCCAGCGCGCCCCAATAGCGGCCATAGGCCACTTCGGGCTGGCCTTGGGCGTTAAGGTGCAGGCCGATCAGGCTGATGCCAATCGGCTGGCCCGCTTGTTCGGCCACAAACAGCAGCCAGTTGGCGGCCATGTCGGTGCGCATGGACTCAAAAAACGCAGGGGTCAAATAGGGCGGGTTGCCGTGTTCCCAATAGGTTTGCTGGTAGCAGCGCAGCAGCAGGGCCCAGTCGCCTTCCGTCATGTCGGGGCCGCGCATGGCGCGAAAGGTCACGCCCGCATCTGCCACTTTGCGGCGTTCTTGCCGGATTTTTTTACGCTTTTCTTGCGTCAGGCTGGCCAAAAAGTCATCGAAGTCGCGCCAGCCCTGGTTTTGCCAGTGGAACTGCACTTGGTCGCGTTGCAGCAGGCCAGCTTCCTCACAGGCCTGCAGGTCGTGTGGGCTGCCAAACAAAATGTGCAGGGACGGGATGTGGTTGGTTTGGCAGATGTCCAGCAAGGCGGCCAGCAGGGCTTGGCGGGCTTCGTCAGATTCGGCCAGCAAGCGGCTGCCCGGCACGGGGGTGAAGGGCGGGGCGACCAGGGCTTTGGGGTAGTAGTCGAGGCCGTGGCGCTGGTAGGCGTCGGCCCAGGCGTGGTCAAACACGTATTCGCCGCGTGAGTGCGTCTTGATGTAAAGCGGGCAGGCGGCGGCCAACACATCGCCTTGCGGGGTGCTGCGCCACAGGCTGATGACTTGCAGCGTCCAGCCGGTCTCGGGCGCGGCCGATTGGCTGGTCTGCATGGCCGACAAATAGGCATGTTGCATGAAGGGGGATGGGGCGTCTTGCCGGGCGAGCAAGTCGTCCCAGTCTTTAGGCGCGATGGCACTCAGGTCGTCTTGCACCCGGGTGACATAATTCAAGCTCACATTTTCCAGCACCTGTATGACTCTCCAAATTCGTGTGGCCCAGCTCAACTTTGTCGTCGGTGACATGCAGGGCAATGCCCGCAAGATCATCGATTTCGCCACCCGGGCGCACGCCGAGGGTGCGCGCCTTGTGCTGACGCCCGAGCTGTCGATTTGCGGCTATGCGGCCGAAGACCTTTTTCTGCGCCCATCATTCATTGACGCCTGTGATGATGCCCTGAAAACGGTGGCCCGCGAACTGGCTGGGTTAAAAGGTTTGCATGTGGTGGTGGGCCATCCCGAAGGTGGCGGCCTGCGCACCCGCAGTGTGGCGGTGACGCGCCGCCACAACCGCGCCAGCGTACTTTGCGAGGGGCAGGTGGTCTGCGCTTACGACAAGCGCGAGCTGCCCAATTACCAGGTGTTTGACGAGCGCCGCTACTTCACACCCGGTAATGGCGTGGGTGTGTTTGAGGTCGAGGGCGTGCGCGTGGGCCTGCTGATTTGCGAAGACGCTTGGTTTGACGAGCCTGCCCGACTGGCCCGTGACGCGGGCGCGCAGGTGCTGGCTGTGCTGAATGCTTCACCTTTTCATGCCGGTAAAGGCCCGGAGCGCGAGCAGCGCATGCGCGAGCGGGTGGCCGATTGCGGTTTGCCCTTGATTTACGCGCATTTGGTGGGCGGCCAGGATGAGGTGATTTTTGAAGGGCGCTCGTTTGCAATCAATGCCCAAGGCGAGACCGTGGCGCGTGCCGAGGGCTTTCGCGAGGCCGACTTGGCGATGCAGGCGGCGGTGGGGCCAAATGGCGTGGCGCTGACCGCTGCGGCCGATGCCCTGGTGCCTTTGGTCAGCGCGGACGCCGAGTTGTGGGACGCGCTGGTGCTGGGCGTGCGTGACTATTTGGGCAAGAACGGTTTCAAGGGTGCGATCTTGGGCCTGTCGGGCGGCATCGATTCGGCGCTGGTGCTGGCGATTGCGGTGGACGCGATCGGGGCCGACAAGATCCACGCAGTCATGATGCCATCGCCCTACACGGCGGACATCAGCTGGATCGATTCTCGCGACATGGTCAAGCGCTTGAACGTGCGTTACGACGAGATCTCGATTGCGCCGTTGTTTGACGGTTTCAAGCAGGCGCTGTCGGCGCAGTTTGAAGGTCTGAAAGAAGACACGACCGAGGAAAACATCCAGGCCCGCATTCGCGGCACGCTGCTCATGGCCTTGTCCAACAAGACGGGCGCGATTGTGCTGACCACCGGCAACAAGAGCGAGATGGCCACGGGTTATTGCACCTTGTATGGCGACATGGCGGGTGGTTTCGCGGTCATCAAGGACGTGGTCAAGACCCGCGTGTTTGACCTGGCCCGCTGGCGCAACCTTCATGACCCGTATGGCACGGGCAGCCAGCCAATCCCCGAGCGCATCATCACCCGACCACCGAGCGCCGAGCTGCGCCCCGACCAGAAAGATCAGGACAGCCTGCCCGCTTACGAGGTGCTGGACGCGATCATTCAGCGCTACATGGAAAACGACGAGGGCGTGGAGGCGCTGATTGCCGACGGCTTTGAGCGCGCCGATGTGGAGAAAGTCACGCGCCTGATCAAGCTCAACGAGTACAAGCGCCGCCAATCGCCGGTGGGCATTCGCGTGACACACCGCAGTTTTGGCAAGGATTGGCGTTATCCTATGACGAACAAGTTTCGCGCCTGAATTCGGGCATTTTCCATTTTTTGAGGATTTTTTCCATGAAACAGATCACCGCCGTCATCAAACCTTTCAAATTGGAAGAAGTGCGTGAAGCATTGGCCGAGTGCGGCGTGACAGGCCTGACAGTGACCGAAGTCAAAGGTTTTGGCCGTCAAAAAGGGCACACTGAGCTTTATCGGGGTGCTGAATACGTGGTCGACTTTTTGCCCAAGGTCAAGGTCGAAGTGGTGGTCAAGGACGAAGATGTGGACACATGTGTGGACGCCATCGTCAAAGCCGCACGCACCGGCAAGATCGGTGACGGCAAGATTTTTGTGACTTCGATCGAGCGCGTGGTGCGCA
>JBIKQY010000343.1:0-3415 GCA_044349465.1 Limnohabitans sp.
TTGTGATTGCGCCATGCCGTCGCGGATGGTTTTGCCGCCGCCGAATTTGACTTCTTCACCATAGCTGCCCGCCTGCAGCGTGAAGTCTTTTTCCACCTCAATGACCAAGGCCGTGTCGGCCAGGCGCACGCGGTCGCTCACGGTGGGGCCAAAGGTTTCGGCATAAGCGCGTTTGTCGATGTGGGCCATGTCAATGTGCTTTCTTGGGATGCGATGGGGTGACCACGTCAAACGACGAGTTGTGATTCTGAATGGGCCGCATCAAATCGTTCAATGAACTGAGCGCAAGCACCAGCAAACTGACTGAACACAAACGGTAAGTCAATTTTGTCCATGAGCTGCTGACCTGACGAAGGATGCTTGCCACGGCGGCGGCGCAGACAAAGCACCAGATCAGCGATGAGGCCATGAAACCCGCCATGAACACCGTGTAATCGGTAGTCTGTGGCTCAGCAATGCCCAAGCCGCCCAGAGTGCTTCCAATGGCAACCCAAAAAGCCAAGTTTTGTGGATTTGTCAACGACAGAGACATGCCCCGCCTGAATGCTGGTCCGACTTGAGGTTTTGTGTGAGATTCAATGGTGTCTTCAGAGCAAGCGGCACGCCAGCTGTCCCATGCCAAGTAAATGAGGTAACCCGCACCGGCAAAGCCCAAGGGTATGCGTACCATATCGATTTGTATCAGCAAGCCAATGCCGGAAAGACCCAGAACAGCCCATGAGGCATCTCCCACCAAGGAACCCAATTGGGTTTGCAAAGCAGCGTGAAAACCGCCATTGGCACCTTGTTTGATGGTTTCAACAAATACGGGGCCGGGCGCGGCGTTGAAGACCAATCCCAAAAGAAAGGCGGTGATGAAAAGTGTCATAGCGGGCCTTGTGTCAGACCCCGAAAGCCGTACACCACGCGGTCGCCCGCATAGTCCACCAGTTCCACTGTGCGTTGTTGGCCCGGCTCAAAGCGCACGGCCATGCCCGAAGCGATGTTCAGGCGCATGCCTTGCGCGGCGCTGCGGTCAAATCGCAAGCCCGCGTTGGTCTCGGCAAAGTGGTAGTGCGAGCCCACCTGAATCGGGCGGTCGCTGGCGTTTTGCACCACCAGGGTACAGGTGCGGCGGCCCACGTTCAAGGCGTGTTGGCCGGGGTCGATCAAAAATTCACCGGGGATCATGCTGGCCTCACTTTTTGCCAAAGTACACAGCCGCGACCACCAAGGCTGCGGCGACCACAAAACCGAGCGCATCGGTCGCATGCCAATGGGTGCTGACCAGGCCGTGGCCGTCATGGGCAAAGGCGCTGTTGCCCCAGTGGGAGAAAGCCCAAAGAAATGTGAGTGCGGTTTTGTTCATCGGTGTTCCTGTTGTTTGTCAAACAATGGGTTGGTGCACGGTCACCAATTTGGTGCCATCGGGGAAAGTCGCTTCGATCTGGATGTCGGGGATCATTTCGGCAATGCCCTCCATCACATCGGCACGCGTCAACACGGTGCGCCCCTCGCTCATGAGCTGGGCCACGGTCTTGCCGTCGCGTGCGCCTTCCATTACGGCGGCGCTGATCAGGGCGATGGCTTCGGGGTAGTTGAGCTTCAGGCCACGGGCCTTGCGGCGCTCGGCCAACAGGCCTGCGGTGAAGATCAGCAGTTTGTCTTTTTCGCGGGGGGTGAGTTCCATCTTGGTGCGCTGGGTTGGGTTTGGTGCATTGAATATAAGGTACGAAGCAAAGAGCGTGCCCTTTATAGAGGGCCCGAAAAATTCCCTAGAAAAATACGGTTTTTAGGGTTCTCCCTAGGGTTGGCACGGTGATTGCAAGTTGTCGGACAGCGCTGTTTTTCGGTGCGTGTTTGAACAACCTTCTTTCCTGATTGGAGTGATCTCATGATGAATCGACGTGGCAACCTCAAAGCCCTTGCAACCGCAGCCGCTATCGCAGCGGGCAGTTTGACTTTTGCGCACCAAGCCCAAGCGCAAGCGGGCAACACCATCAAAGTGGGCGTGCTGCACAGCTTGTCGGGCACCATGGCGATTTCAGAGACGGTGCTCAAAGACACCGTGCTCATGGCCATTGACGAGATCAACGCCAAGGGCGGTGTGCTGGGCAAAAAACTCGAGCCCGTGATCGTGGACCCGGCCTCCAACTGGCCTTTGTTCGCTGAAAAAACCAAGCAGCTGCTCGGCCAAGACAAGGTCTCGGTGATCTTCGGTTGCTGGACTTCGGTGTCGCGAAAATCGGTCTTGCCAGTCGTCGAAGAAATGAACGGCTTGCTGTTCTACCCCGTGCAGTACGAGGGTGAAGAGCTCTCCAAAAACGTGTTCTACACCGGTGCTGCGCCCAACCAGCAAGCGATTCCTGCGGTGGACTACCTGATGAGCAAAGAAGGCGGCGGCGCCAAGCGTTGGGTCTTGCTGGGCACCGACTATGTGTACCCCCGCACCACCAACAAAATCTTGCGCGCTTACCTCAAGAGCAAGGGCGTGAAAGACAGCGATATCGACGAGAAGTACACCCCGTTTGGTCACAGCGATTACCAAACCATCGTGGCCGATGTGAAGAAGTTTTCAGCCGGTGGCAAGACCGCTGTGGTGTCCACCATCAACGGCGACTCCAACGTGCCTTTCTACAAAGAACTGGGCAATGCGGGCCTGAAGGCCAAAGACGTGCCCGTAGTGGCTTTCTCGGTGGGTGAGGAAGAGCTGCGCGGCGTGGACACCAAGCCTTTGGTCGGTCACTTGGCGGCATGGAACTACTTCATGTCCATCAAGAACCCAGCCAACGACGAGTTCACCAAAAAGTGGGCGGCTTATGCCAAGGCCAAGAACATCGCTGGTCACAAAGACAAGCCTCTCACCAATGACCCGATGGAAGCCACTTACATCGGCATCAACATGTGGAAGCAAGCGGTTGAAAAAGCCAAGTCCACCGACACCGACAAAGTGATCGCGGCCATGGCGGGCCAAACCTTCAAGGCACCGAGCGGCATCACCAGCAAGATGGATGAGAAAAACCACCACCTGCACAAGTCGGTGTTCATCGGCGAGATCAAGGCCGATGGCCAGTTCAATGTGGTCTGGAAAACACCCGGTCCCGTCAAAGCCAAGCCTTGGAGCCCTTACATCCCTGGTAACGATAAGAAGCCTGACGAGCCTGCCAAGAAGTGATCGGGTCCGAATGTCATTCCCGCGCATGCGGGAATCCATGAAGGTCAATGAGATGGATCCCCGCGTTCGCGGGGATGACAAAACATCTGAATGTCATTCCCGCGTAGGCGGGAATCCATCTCAAGTCCGAGCTTTCCTTGGCGAACCAATGCTGAACATGAGATGAGCAACATAAAAAGATGGATGGTGAAAGGCGCGTTGATCGCCAGTGCGCTGTGTGGCTTGCCGGCCGCGCAAGCCCTGACGATGGACGAAGCCAGA
>JBIKQY010000344.1:0-3405 GCA_044349465.1 Limnohabitans sp.
AGGGCCAGGCGCTGTGCGTCGTAGGGCATGGGCGCTGTGCGGGCGCGGCCTTCTGGGGTGGTGAGCTGCGAGGCGCGGGTGCCCAAAATGCTGCCCACCAGATCATCGAGCACTTTGAATTCGGCTTCGAGCGACAAGGTGGGGGCCAGGGCGCGGGCTTGTTCGCGCAATTGAGACAGGGCTTCTTCACCACGGGCGTCGCATGTGTCGAGCAGGCGTTTTTCGACGGCTTCACGCCCCACAGAGCGTCGGTTGGGGCCGCGTGTGGGCTGAAGGTTTTCAAGCAGCAGGCGGGGCAGCGATGGAAAGTAAAGTTCGCGCCCAAGCATGGCGGTGTCGCCGGGCGCAGGCGATGGGCCTTTCCAGAGCATGACGGTCAGGCCAGGCAGCTGGGCTGTGCGCTTGGAGTTGTGCGTCAGGTGAATCACGCCATCTTCGGCTTGACCGCCATTGAAGGCGCTGCGGTGGCTGAGCACGGCGCCCGGAAACAAAGCAGCCAGCACCCGCAAGCGCTCGCGGGCCATAAGGGCCGGCCAGTCTGAGGGCAGCAGACTGCTGACAATGCCAGGCGCGATGCGCAAAAGCTGGCCAGCCTGGACGCCACGTTGCGCTGCCCGCTTTTGGGCAGGGCTGATCTCGGCATAAAGGATCAACGCCGTGTCTGTTGTCGCGTTTTTGCGTGTTAAGGAGTCGAGCATGGCCTGAATTGTCGCTTTTTATATATGCTAATTTGAAAATTGTCGCATATTCAATGCACAGCAGGGTTGCATAGAGCGGCTAGTACTTGTATCCATGGCTTGGGCTCTGTCATCAGGGTATCTTGCACCCACTGGCGGTAGTCGTCAAACAAGCGGCCAAACTGTTTAAAAACGTCTGGGGCGTGCGCTACAGCTAAGACACCTTTTCCACTGTTCACCTGAACAGGCCTGCAGGCTCTTACCTTGAGCCCAGCCCCCGGCACCATCATGGTCTTGACCAACCCAAGGAGCCTGTGATGACCCAACCCACGATTGTTTTTTCTCCGCTGCAAGCGGGTGTGCCAGCGGCAGGCGGTGCGCTGGAGGTGCTGGTTCGTGTGCAGGCGCCTGACCGCCCTGCCGATTTGGCTACAGCCCATTTGCCCAAACGCCTGGCTTTGGTGGTGGACCGCTCGGGCAGCATGAACGGCCAACCGCTGCAAGAGGCTTTGCGCTGCGTGACGCACATTGCCAGCCACCTCACGCCGCAAGACGCTTTGGCGCTGGTGGTGTACGACGACAAGGTGGACACGCTGCTGCCTTTGCAGCCCATGCGTTCGGCCGACGCGGTGGCCAAGGCGATAGCCGGTGTGGAGGCCGGTGGCATGACCAACCTGCATGGCGGCTGGCTGGCAGGTGCCCAGCAGCTGGAGGGCGGCACAGAGCAGACGGTGTCGCGGGTGATTTTGTTGTCCGATGGGCAAGCCAACCATGGCGAGACCGATTTGTCGGCCATCGAGGCGCAGTGCCGCGAGTGGCTGGGCCGGGGGGTGAGCACCACCACGGTGGGTTTAGGGCGCGGCTTCAATGAGGATTTGATGATTGGCATGGCCCGTGCAGGCGGCGGGCAAAACTATTACGGCGAGACAGCCGCCGACCTGTACGACAGTTTTGACGAAGAGCTGGCTTTGCTGCAGGCCATGTACCTGCGGCAAGTCGGGCTCAAGCTGCTGCCTGCGGCTGGGGTGATTGTGGAGATGATCAGCCCTGCCCTGCAGCAAGCCGATGGCAGCTGGCGCATGACCGACCTGGCCTGGGGTGCCGAGGCTTGGGTGGCGGTGCGCCTGCACCTGAGCCCCGGCACGGCGGGCCAAACGCGAGACTTGCTGGCCGCCAGCGTGAGCGGCACCGCCTTGGATGGCACGGCGATGCAAGCCCATGCGCCTGTGTTGCAACTGCCTGTGTTGGATGCAGCCGCCTTGCAGGCCCTGCCCCGCAACGAGACGGCCTACACCAGGCTAGAAGAACTGGCCTTTGCCAAAGCGTCTGAGCACTTGCGCCAATTGGCCAAAGACGGCGACCGCCAAGCCACGCAGCAGGCTTTAGACGTGCTGGAAAAGCGCTTTGGCCACCACCCTTGGCTGAGCGCCAAAATTAAACAATTGCGCCAGCTGGCCGATGAAGACAGCGAAATGATGTCCAAGGAAGTGCGCTACTCCATGATGCGCATGTCACGGCGCTTGGTCTCCAAAGAAGAGATGGCCTACGAGGGCGATGAGACCCACGTCAGCGAGTCGGTCATGCCGTCGTTCTTGCGCAAGAAGGTGAGTGAGGGCAAGGGGAAGAAGCAGGACTGAGGGAGTCCGGCCCATCGCCCACGGGGTGGGCTCCAACGAGAAGGCCATCCTTTGAATGCAGCCCATCGCCCACGGGGGTGGGCTCCTACAAAAAAGCTAACCCTTGAATGTTGTTCATGACTTCATCGGGCCTGATCAATAGAAAAACGAGCATGCGTTTCAAGTCAGCATCTGGGCCTTTGCATGCAGTGCCACATCCCGGTGCGTTGCAAACCACACATCGGGCAATGCCTGCATGTGACGGATCAATTCTTCCAGGATGAACATGCGCGAGCGGTAGCCGATGACATGGGGGTGCATGGTCAGCAAAAACAGGCCGCCTTCTTCGTAGGCCGCATCAAACTCACGCCTGAAGATGTCCAGCACGGTGGTCGGTGCCGTGTAGGGCCGAAGTGCTGCAAACCGGTTCATGTTGAAGTAGACCGCGTCGTCGCGAATCCACTCGACTGGCAACTCGACGATTCCGGTGCGTTCGCCGTGCTCTTCCAGTTCGTAGGGGTCGTTGTCCGCCATCAGTGACGAGTCGTAGAGCAAGCCCATCTCGCGCTGTATCTTGAGTGTGGCGGGTGAAAAGTCCCACGAGGGGGTGCGCATGCCGACCGGGGACACGCCTGTGATTTGCGTCAAGGTATCGAAGGAGCGCAGATGCAGTTCGCGTTCGTCCTTTTCGTTCAGCGCCGAGTTGACCTCGTGAATCCAGCCGTGCAGGCCAATTTCGTGACCTTCGGCCATCACGCGTCGCTGCTCGTCCGGGTAGAGCAGCGCCGTCACGGCCGGTACAAAGAAGGTGGCCGGAATCTGGGTGCGTTTGAGCAATTCGAGGATGCGTGGCACGCCGACCCGGTTGCCGTACTGGCCCCAGGACATGCGGCCAATGGATTTTCCGCCGTCCCGCAGTTCGTTGGTGTCGTGGTCGCTGTCAAACGACAGCGCCACGGCGCAGCGTTTACCGCCGGGCCAACGCTCCGGGCGCAGGCTGCGGCCTGCACGCACATGGTTCACCCTGCGACGCCATTCTTCTTCGGGCCATTGCCAGGGTTCGAGGTCTTTGGGAGGGCTTTCAGGTGGCATGTTCGGGCGTCTCCAGAGGA
>JBIKQY010000345.1:0-3390 GCA_044349465.1 Limnohabitans sp.
GGTGGCACCGGCGGTGTGAGCTATTTGCGCAAGATGCTGGACACCGTGCTCTTCCCAGAAATCTGGACGCTGCGCACGCAACTGTGACCGCCTGGGTGCAGCGAAAATGCCGTACGCATCTTTTTTGTAGGAGCCCACCCCGTGGGCGATGGTTTTCAAGGACGTGTGCCACGCCCATCGCCCACGGGGTGGTCTCCTACGAAAGACAAACTCTGCGTCATGGACGCAAGACCGTTAACATCTCGCACGAAACACACTCCCGGAACACACTGTGCAACTGAACATCAACGGCCAAAGCCGCACCTCTTCTGCCGACCCGAGCATGCCCTTGCTGTGGGTGCTGCGCGACGAACTGAACCTGACGGGCACCAAATTCGGCTGCGGCATCGCCGCTTGCGGGGCCTGCACAGTCCATGTCGATGGCCAGCCCGTGCGCTCGTGCGTGATGCCCGTGTCGGCTGTGGCCAACCAAGTGATCAAAACCATCGAATCCTTGGGCACCGCAGAAAAACCGCACCCCCTGCAAACCGCGTGGATCGCCGAACAGGTCCCCCAATGCGGCTACTGCCAAAGCGGCATGCTGATGGCCGCCGCTGCCCTACTGGACAAAACCCCCAACCCCAGCGACGCCGAAATAGATGCGGCCATGACCAATCTGTGCCGCTGCGGCACTTACCAGCGCGTGCGCGCTGCCATCCACCGCGCTGCTGCAGACCTGAAGAAAGGTGGTGCCGCATGAAACGCCGCACCTGGTTACTCAGCGCGCTCGGCGCGACCGGCGCATTGGTCGTCGGCTGGGGCGTGATGCCCGCCCGCTCGCGCCTGGGCGCCCCCGAACTCATGCTCAAAACCCAAGGCGATGTCGCTTTGAACGGCTGGATCAAAATCGCCGCCGACGGCGCTGTGGTCTTGGCCATGCCCCGCAGCGAAATGGGCCAAGGCGTGCACACGGCGCTCGCCATGTTGGTGGCTGAGGAACTCGATGTGCCGCTGGACCGCGTGCGCCTGGAGCAAGCCGGTGGCGACAGCATTTACGGCAACGTGTCCATGCTGGTGGCCAGCCTGCCGTTTCACCCGCTGGACAGCGAGGGTGAAAATAAACCCACCAAAATCAAGATGGGTGAATGGCTGGTGGGCAAAGTCGCCCGCGAACTGGGCCTCAACGCCACCGGCGGATCGTCTTCGATCGCCGATCTGTGGGACCCTTTGCGCATGGCCGCTGCCACCGCACGCGCCAGCTTGTTGCAAGCTGCTGCGGCGGCTTGGAAAGTGCCCGCCAGCGAAATCACCGTGACCGCTGGCGTGATGAAGCACGCCTCAGGCCAGTCAGCGCACTACGGCCAGATGGTGGCCGCCGCGTCGGGCAGCACGCCCTCGGGCATCCAAACCAAATCGCGCGAGAAGTGGCAGCTCATCGGCCAACCAGCGCCACGCACCGATATCCCCTCCAAAGTCACAGGCCAAGCCACTTTCGGGCTGGACGTGCGTCTGCCCGGCATGCTGTTTGCCGCTGTGCAGATGTGCCCCATGCTGGGCGGCAGCGCTGCGTCCATGGACACGAAAGACGCCTTGGCGGTAAAAGGTGTTTCCAAAGTTGTGCCGCTCGACGCCTGGGGCGGCGGCTCTGCAGGCTTGGCCGTGGTGGGCCAAACCACCTGGCACGCACGCCAAGGCGTGCAGGCAGTCAAAGTGCAATGGCAGGCCCCTGCCACGGGCGCGGTGGACACCCAGCGCATCCAGGCCAATTTGCTCAAGGCCTTGAACGAAGAAAGCGGCTTCACCTTCCACGAACAAGGCGTGCCCACACAAGCTGAAAAAGCCGCCGCAACACGCATCGACGCCCTGTACCAAGCGCCCTATCTGGCCCACGTCACGATGGAGCCGATGAACTGCACCGCACAAGTCAAAGGCGGCAAGGTGGACATCTGGGTGCCCACCCAAGTGCCGCAAATGGCCCGCGACATGGCCGCCAAAGTGGCCAAGGTTGACAAAGACAAGGTCACTGTCCACGTCACCCAATTGGGCGGTGGTTTCGGTCGACGGTTGGACGTCGACTTTGTCGGTCAAGCCGTGCAAGTGGCCATGGCCTGTGAAGGTCTGCCGGTGCAGCTGAGCTGGTCCCGCGAAGAAGACATGAAGCACGACTTTTACCGCCCCATGCACTTGGCCAAATTCCAGGCCTCGCTGGACGAGAAAGGCGACGTCACCAGCTTGCGCATCAAGTCGGCCGGTGACGCCATCACCCCGCGCTGGATGGCGCGTGCAGCGCCGCACCTGTCGGGCCCCATCGACATGCCCGACAAAACCGCGTCCGAAGGCCTGTTCGATTTGCCCTACGGTTTTGCCAGCCAACACATGAGCCATGTGGCCACCAAGTCCGGCGTGCCCGTGGGCTTTTGGCGCTCAGTTGGCCATTCGCACAACGCCTTCTTCTCGGAAAGCTTCATCGACGAACTGGCTGTGGCCACGAAACAAGACCCACTGGCCTTCCGCTTGAAGCTCTTGAAAGACGCGCCGCGCTACGCTGCGGTGCTGCAATTGGCGGCCGACAAAGCGAGCTGGGGCACGCCTTTGCCCGCAGGCCGTTCGCGGGGCATCGCGCTGCACAAATCCTTTGGCTCCATCGTGGCCCAAGTGGCCGAGGTCTCGCTGTCCAATGGCCAGATCCGCGTGCACCGCGTGGTGTGTGCGATCGACTGCGGCACCGTGGTCAACCCCGGCACCGTGGCCCAGCAAATGGAAAGCAGCGTGGTCTATGCCCTGAGCGCCGCACTGTTCGGCAAAATCGACATCGTGGGCGGCGTGGTGCAACAAAGCAACTTTGCTGACGCGCCCATGCTCACGCTCAGCCAGACCCCGGTGGTGGAAACCCACATCGTGCCCAGCACCCGCCACCCGGCTGGCGTGGGTGAACCGGCGGTGCCACCGCTGGCACCGGCGGTGGGCAATGCGTTGTTTGCCCTGACGGGCAAGCGGCAAAGGGCCTTGCCTTTGGGGGTGTGAGATCAGCCCCCGCGCAAAGCCTTGAGGATTTTCTGGCCGCCACGGCCATTGACCTCCATGCCCAGACGCTTTTGTTCGGCGCGGATCGCCTCGCGCGATTTGTCGCCCAACATGCCGTCGATGGGGCCGATGTCGTGGCCGCGCATCGTCAACAAACCCTGCAGCTCGCGCCGCTCGGCGCGTGACAAGCCTGCGTCCTCGGTCGGCCAAGGTGTGGCAAATGGGCCACCGCCGCGCAGACGGTCGCTCAGGTGGGCAATCGCCAGTCCGTAGCTTTCGGCGGCGTTGTAGCTGTAGAGCGCATCAAAGTTGCGCGTCACCAAAAACGCCGGGCCGTTGGCTCCAGCCAGCGTCAGCAAGCCCACGTTGCCCAAACTTTCTGGCAAG
>JBIKQY010000346.1:0-3388 GCA_044349465.1 Limnohabitans sp.
AAGCCCTTCACGGGCCCGATCTCGGACAACGAAGGCAAACTGGTTTTGCCCGCAGGCCAAAGTCTGAGCGATGCCCAGATCCTGAACATGAACTACCTGGTGCAAGGCGTGCAGGGACGCGTCAGCCGCTGAGCTTTGTTGAAGTGGCAGGCCCGGCTCACACGGCCCGGGCGTGCCCCTAAAATAGCGCGATTCAACAAGGGCACACCATGAGCATCAAAAGCGACAAATGGATCCGCCGCATGGCGCAAGAGCACGGCATGATCGAGCCTTTCGAGCCAGGCCAGATCCGCCAGGACGCGACAGGTCAAAAAATCGTCAGCTACGGCACCAGCAGTTATGGCTACGACATCCGCTGCGCCCCTGAGTTCAAGGTGTTCACCAACATTTACAGCACGGTGGTGGACCCCAAAAACTTCGATGAGCGCAGCTTTGTGGACATCGAAAGCGATGTCTGCATCATCCCGCCCAACAGCTTCGCGCTGGCCCGCACCATGGAGTATTTCCGCATACCGCGCAACGTGCTGACCATTTGCCTGGGCAAGAGCACCTATGCCCGCTGCGGCATCATCGTCAACGTGACCCCGTTCGAGCCTGAGTGGGAAGGTTATGTGACGCTGGAGTTCAGCAACACCACGCCGCTGCCCGCCAAAATTTATGCAGGCGAAGGCTGCGCCCAGGTGTTGTTTTTTGAGAGCGACAAAGACGATGTTTGTGAGACGAGCTACAAGGACCGGGGTGGCAAATATCAAGGCCAAGTCGGCGTGACGCTGCCCAAGACCTGAGATCTCATCTCTCAGCTCTGCGGTGCCATCTGCATCTGTTCAAAAAAGCCCCGCCCTGAGTGACCGGGTCATACCGGATAAGGCAAATTTTCAAGTACTTGGCGCAAGCGCAGCGCATGCGCTTGCAGCACTTCTCGCGCAGGGTCTTTGCGCGGCCAGGACAGAGCGATGCCATCGCCCGCGTGGCGCGGCACCACATGCATGTGAAAGTGAAACACGGTCTGGTCGCCCTCTTTGCCATTGGCTTGCAGCAAGGTCAGGCCGGGTGGATCAAAGCTGTCCATCACCGCCCGGGCCACGTGGTGGGCGGTGCGCATCACGGCGGCGGCCTCGTCGGCGGTCAGCTCCAGCAAATTGGCTGCGTGGCGCTTGCTGGCCACCAGCACATGGCCGGGATTGACCTGGCCCAAGTCCATAAAGGCCAGTGTTTGCACATCTTCAAAAACGATGGCGGCGGGGATCTCTTTGGCCACCAGCTTGCAAAAAACGCAGCTGCCGGGCGGGGAGTTGTCGACAAACAAGGGCATGTGGGCGTCCTGCAGGGCGGAATGGATGCGGCGTTGAATCAGCCAGGATTTTGCACGCAGTCAGCCGTTGGCGGCAGGGCGACCACCCTTACATTTGCCCGGTTTTCACATAGCGGCTGTGCCAGCTCAGCGCCTCGTCCAGCAAGTGGGGGGTGTGCAAGCCCGTCCCGCTGCGCTTGGCACGGGCCATGTAGTCGCGCAAAGCGGGCCGAAAGTTTGGGTGCGCGCACTGCTGCACGATAAGCTCGGCGCGTTGCGTGGGGGCCAGGCCGCGCAGATCGGCCAAGCCGTGCTCGGTCACGATGACCTGCACATCGTGCTCGGTGTGGTCGTGGTGCGAGACCATGGGCACGATGCACGAGATCTTGCCGCCCTTGGCCAGCGATGGGGTCATGAAAATCGACAAATAAGCATTGCGCGCAAAGTCGCCCGATCCGCCAATGCCGTTCATGATGGACGAGCCCATGATGTGGCTGGAGTTGACGTTGCCGTAAATGTCCGCTTCGATCATGGCGTTCATGGCGATCACGCCCAAGCGGCGGATCAGCTCCGGGTGGTTGCTGATCACCTGCGGGCGCAGCACGATGCGCGAGTGGTAAAAGTCGATGTTTTGGCGGAACTCGGCGTCGGCCTCTGGGCTGAGCGAAATGGCCGTGGCTGAGGCAAAAGCCAGCTTGCCCGAGCGCATCATGGCCAGCATGCCGTCTTGCAGCACCTCGGTGTAGGCGGTTAGTTGCTCAAACGGCCCCTGGTTCAGGCCGCCCAGCACCGCGTTGGCCATGTTGCCCACACCCGACTGCAGCGGCAGCAGTTGCGCGGGCAAGCGGCCCAGGCGCACCTCTTGTTGCAAAAACGCGAGGATGTGCCCGGCAATCTGGGCCGATACCTCGCCGGGCGGATCAAAGGGCGCGTTGCGATCGGGCTGGTCGGTCACCACCACGGCGATCACTTTGGCCGGATCAAAACGCAGATAAGGGTCGCCAATGCGGTCCTGCGGGCGCGTCAGGCCAATGGGCTGGCGGTGTGGCGGCAGGTGGGTGTCGTGGTAGATGTCGTGCATGCCCTCCAGCGCCAGACTTTGGTGCAGATTCACTTCCAAAATGATCTGATCGGCCTGGTCCAGCCAGGTCTTGTTGTTGCCCACCGAGGTCGACGGGATCAGCCGCCCCCCGGGCAAGATGCCCGCCACCTCGACCACGGCCACATCCAGATGGCCTAGCAGACCCGTCCAAGCGGCCTGCGCCACATGCGACAAATGCATGTCGGTGTAGAGCATGTGCCCGGCATTGATCTGTTGGCGGCAGGTCGGGTCGGACTGGTAGGGCAAGCGCATTTCGATGCCTTGAGCCCGGGCCAATGCCCCATCGAGCTCGGGCCCAGTGGACGCCCCGGTCCACAAACCGATGCGCGCCTGCGTTTGCCCCGCCGCATGCAAAGTCGCCAGCCGCGCGGCCAGCGCCTGAGGCACCGCCTTAGGGTAAGCCGCGCCTGTGAAGCCGCTCATGCCCACATTCGCCCCGACCGAGATCAGGGCCGCCGCTTCGTCAGCTCCCATCACTTTGGCGTGCAGGCTGGGGTCTTGCAGGCGTTCGGCCAGGCCGGGCGGCAGGGGCATGAGGAGTTTCCAGTCCAAAAAGTCCAGTATGTCCCCAGTCCTGGCCTGGATTCTTGCGCCAGCGCAAATGCGCGACTTACCCAGGGCGTGCCTGGCGGCTTATCTGGATTTGCGCATAAGCAAAGAACAAATCAATGGTTTGAAACTGCGACAAAATTGACCACAATGCCAAAACTTGATGACTGCAATGTCGGTGCACCCGGGCAGTCACGGGCGCATCAGCCCGACCCCGTGGCCTTTTGCAGGACAATCGTGCGGCAATTGAGACATTCGAAGAAAAGACACCATGGCCAAAACAGCACCACCAGAAGACAACGTCCTGACCGAATCGGAGGAGGTTTTTGAAAAAGCCGCCGATTTGTTTCGCGTCATGTCCGCCCCCATGCGCCTGCGCATCATCAGCGCCCTGTGCAACGGCGAAAAAAACGTGGGCGAGTTGCTCTCTGAGATCGACACCACCC
>JBIKQY010000347.1:0-3378 GCA_044349465.1 Limnohabitans sp.
GGCACTGCGCACCCCCGCGTTTTATGTCGGCGCATTGGGCTCGCAACACAACAACGCGCAACGCCGCAAGCGCTTGCTGGACTTTGATGTGAGCGAGGCCGAAGTGCGCCAATTGCACGGTCCGGTGGGTTTGAACCTGGGTGCCTTGACCCCTCCTGAAATCGCCATGAGCATCGTGGCCGAAATGACCGCCTTGCGCCGGGGCACTGATTTGAGCCAGGCGCTCAGCAATTGGGAAGGCTCGAAGACGGTGTGCGGGCTGAGCGCCTGAGTATTTTGCAGGCGTCGCACCCTGTGCGCGATGGGCGTGGCACAAGTCCTGATCTGTGGCCCACACACGGCCCCATCGCCCACCGGGTGGGCTCCTACAGGGAAAGGGCTTTGCGCCACACCAACCCTCAGGGTTTGCCCGTGTTTGAGCCTTGGGCGACAAGCCGATTTGAGCGATCGCTTTAACTTCTTTTTTTCACGGTGCAGGCGCAAGACATGGGTTTTGCGCGGCCTCAGTCAGGCTGCATCGGCTGACACCACTGGAGACACGCATGGTTCGATTGAAAGTCAATGGCGAGGCCGTTTCGGTCGACGCCAAGCCGGAGACCCCTTTGCTCTGGGTCATCCGCGAAAAACTCAACCTCACCGGCACCAAATTCGGCTGCGGCATTGCGCAGTGCGGTGCCTGCACGGTGCACCTCAATGGCGCGCCGGTGCGCTCTTGCGCGCTTCCCCTGTCTGCGGCCGAAGGCAAAGACATCACCACCGTCGAAGGCCTGATGAAAACGCCCACGGGCCAAGCGCTGCAAGCCGGTTGGGTCAAGGCCCAAGCACCGCAATGCGGCTACTGCCAGTCGGGTCAACTCATGACCGCGGCCAAGGTGATCAGCGTGGTCAAGAAGAACCTCAGCCGCACCGAAATCCTGGAAGCCATGAGCGGCAACATTTGCCGCTGCGGCACCTACAACCAGATCGCCAGCGCGGTCTCGCACGCCCAGAAAACCCTCCAAGGAGGCAAGGCATGAAAACGATGAACTCCCCATTGACACCCAGCGTGTCGCGCCGCTCTTTCATTCTCGGCTCGGGCGGCCTAGCCCTGGGCCTGTCCTTTGGCCTGACACAAACCGAATTGGCTTTGGCCCAAACCCCTGGCGCGGGCAGTTTTGCCGCCAACAACTGGATCAACATCGGTCTGGATGGCGTGGTGACCTTGATGTCACCCGCCTCCGAAATGGGCCAAGGCACCATGACGGCCATGCCCATGCTGTTGGCAGAAGAAATGGACCTGGACTGGAGCCAGGTGCGCGTGGTGCAGTCGCCCAGCGACCCCAAGCGTTTTGGCAACCCCCGCTTTGGTGGCGGCATGACCACTGGCGCATCGCGCACGGTACAAGGCTATTACGAGCCGCTGCGCCTGGCCGGTGCCCAAGCCCGCTTGGTGATGGTGAATGCTGCAGCCCAGGCCATGGGCGTGCCTGCCACAGAGCTGCGCACCGAAGCCAGCCGCGTCATCCACAGCAGCGGCCGCGCCATGACCTATGCCGACATCGCCAAGGTGGCCAAGGTCCCGGCCGAGTTGCCCAAGGTGGACAAGAGCATGCTCAAGCCCATGGCGCAGTTCCGCCTGATTGGCAAGGACATCCCCCGCGTGGACGTGCCTGCCAAGTCGAGCGGCCAGGCCCTGTACGGCATTGACCAGCGAATGCCCGGCATGCTGTGGGCCAGCGTGCTGCGCGCGCCGGTGCAAGGCGAGGTGCCCGAGAGCGTGGACGACACGGCCGCCCGCGCGGTGGCAGGTGTCAAGAACGTGGTGCGACTGCCTTACGGCGTGGCCGTGGTGGCCGATTCGTTTTTCACGGCCAAGACCGCACGCGACCAGCTCAAGGTGGTCTGGAGCCGCAACTCCAAAGCCCGCGTGCAGTACACCGACCAAATGCGCGTGGAATACACCAAGCGCGCCGAAGACCTGACGGACAAAGGCGTGGCCTTCATCGCCCATGGCGACGCAGCGGCCAAGTTGGCGGGGGCGACCAAAACCTTCAGTGCCTCTTACATCAGTGAGATGGTCAGCCACATTTGCCTGGAGCCCATGAACTGCACGGCGCGTGTAGACGGCGACAAGATCGAAGTGTGGGCACCGGCGCAATCGGCCTCGTTTGTGACCGGCACGGTGGCAGGCGCAGGCGGCTTCAAGCCGGAAAACATCACCGTCAACATCACCTTGCTTGGAGGTGGTTTCGGCCGCCGCGTGGAAGCCGATTACACGGCCGATGCCGCCCTGGTGGCCAAGGCCATGCCCGGAACGCCCATTCAGGTGATCTGGACTCGCGAAGACGACATGGTGCACGACAAGTACCGGCCCATGACCGGTCAGCACCTGGTGGCTGGGGTGGATGCACAAGGCAAGTTGGTGGGCCTGTTGCACCGCGTCGTGTCCGAGGGCATTTACTCACGCGTGGTGCCACCGGCCTTCAAGGCCGCCGGTGGCAAAGATGCGCCCGTGATGGAAGGCACAGAAATCACTTACGACATCGCTGACCACAGCGTGCAATTCATGATCGAAGACCGTGGCATTCAGGCCGGCTTCTGGCGTGCGGTGGGCCCGGGCTACACCAAGTTCGCCATTGAAACGCTGATCGACGAAGTGGCGCGTGGCGTGAAAGCCGATCCATTGGCCTACCGCATGGACTTGCTCCAAAAACACCCGCGTGGCCAAGCCGTGCTCAAGGCGGTGGGCGAGATGTCGCAGTGGGGCAAAGCCAAGCTGCCCAAGGGGCACGCACTGGGCCTGGCGTATTCGGACGCCTGGAACACCTATTGCGGCATGGTGGTGCAGGTCTCCATCGAGAAGGGCCGCCCCAAGGTGCACAAGGTCTGGTCGGCGGTGGACTGTGGCCACGCATTGCAGCCACAAAACATCCAGGCGCAGATCGAAGGCTCAGTGATTTTTGGCTTGTCGGCCGCCTTGCACGAGCGCATGGACTTCAGGGCCGGGGAGCCTCAACAAACCAACCTGAACAAGTACCAAGTGCTGCGCGCCAACGAAACGCCCGAAGTGTTTGTGAAGGTCATGCCCACCGACAACCACCCCGGCGGCATTGGCGAAGTGGGCCTGCCCCCGTTGGCCCCCGCAATGGCCAACGCGATTGCCACACTCAACGGCAAGCGCTTGCGCGCTTTGCCTTTCCCGATGGTGTGATGGGACTTTGACGGTTCATCGCCCACGGGGTGGGCTCCTACAAAAGCCGCTCCTGGCACAAACAGGAGCCTTGGGCGATGAACCAGCCCATTCGGTCTTTGTAGGCGCTCACCCGGTGGGCGATGGGATCGGTCTTTGTCGAAGCCCACCCCGTGGGCGATGGGCGTGGCACACGCCCTGATCAGCCT
>JBIKQY010000001.1:0-32823 GCA_044349465.1 Limnohabitans sp.
CGACACACGCCAGTTTCGCCACCACGCGGCCAACCCGCTCGATGTGGATGTGCTGATCGTGGACGAAGCCTCGATGGTGCACCTGGAAATGATGGACGCGCTGCTGCAGGCCTTGCCGCCTACCGCGCGCTTGGTGCTGTTGGGTGACAAGGACCAGCTCGCCTCGGTCGAAGCCGGGGCGGTGTTGGGCGACTTGTGCCAAGACGCGGCAGCGGGCCGCTACAGTGCGGCCACGGCGCAGTTTGTGCAGCGCGTAGCCGGGCAGACTCTGGCTGCCGAATTTGTGCTGCCCGATCCGGCCCCCGTGCTGGCCCAACAAACCGTGATGCTGCGCCAAAGCCGCCGATTCAAAGGCGCCATTGGCCAGTTGGCGCTGGCGGTGAACCGGGGCGATGCGGCGGCGGCCCGCGCTTGCTTGGGTGGTCCAGACAACGCCGTGACCTCGCCGGTGCTGGCCCTCCAGCCGAGCAGCCCCCAAGCCGTTTGCGCCCTGGCGCTGGGCGCAACGGGCAAGCCTTCTTATGCCGAATACCTGCGCCTCATGCAAACCGGCCCGGCAGGGCAGGGCGCTGAGGTGTCAATCGAAAGCCACGGCCAATGGGTCAGCAGCGTGCTCAAAGCCTTCGAAAGGTTTCGCATTTTGTGCGCCGTGCACCAAGGCGACTGGGGCACGCAAGCGCTGAATGCGGCGGTGCAAAAAGCCTTGGCCGATGCGGGCCTGCTGCAAGTCAAAGGCGATTGGTACGAGGGGCGGCCCGTCATGGTCACGCGCAACGACGCGCAGCTGGGCGTTTTCAACGGCGACGTGGGCGTGGTCTTGCCCAATACCGAGGGCAAGCCCAAGGTCTGGTTTTTGGACGGTGAAGCCCTGCGCTCGGTGAGCGTCATGCGTTTGGCCCAGGTCGACACGGCGTTTGTCATGACGGTGCACAAAAGCCAGGGCTCGGAGTTCGAGCACACCGCGCTGGTGTTGCCCCCGGGCGGTGCTGAGGTGCTCAGCCGCGAGCTGGCCTACACCGGCATCACCCGCGCACGCGAGCAGTTCACCCTGATCGAGGCCGAAGCCGGTTTGCTCGAAGCGGCCATCCACCGCCCCAGCGTGCGCGCCAGTGGCTTGGCACAGAGGTGGGCACAGCCGCTTGTGAAGGCCGGTGCCTGAAGCGCTCAGCTGGCGTAGCCTTCGCACGCCCCGGCGTTGGGGCGGCCTCGGCACTCGCGCATCAGGCGTTTGTCGCGCTCGGGTTTGCTTTCTGCCGAGCCTTTGTCTGTGGGGACCTTGGGGGCTTTGGCCTGTTTGGGTTTTTTGCCCTTGGCCGGTTTGTCGGCGGCGGTCACGGCGGTGAAGTTGTCTGTGGCCCCGTTGGCGGGCACGGCCGCCAGCCAACCCAGCCCCAAAACCACGCTGGCCAGCGTCGACGCTAAATGCCGAGTCTTCATGGCGTTCTCCCTGTCTTTTGTTGTGCTGAGCATCATAGGCAAGCACGGCACATCTGCAAACACAAATTCAAACGGGCAGCCAACACTGTTCAAGAGGTGACTCGTTCAGAACGCGTCAAGCATTAGGATGCTGGGATGAGCAAAAACACTGCCCCTTTCATGCGCCAGGCCGTTATGGACCTGGAAGAGTCCCGCATCCGTGAAGTTGCCAACGCGGGCATGGGCCGCCCCGATGTGCTGGCCTTCTGGTTTGGCGAATCTGACGAAGTGACGCCCGACATCGTGCGCCAAGCCGCCACCGATTCGCTGCAAAAAGGCGAGACTTTTTATTCGCACAACCTGGGCCTGCCTGAACTGCGCCAGGCGGTCTCTGACTACATGTCGGCCCTGCACGGACAAACCCAAGCGATTGGGGTGGAGCGCCTCGCCATCACCTCGGGCGGCGTGAATGCGCTGATGCTGGCCGCGCAAGCCCTGATCGACGCGGGCGACGAAGTGGTGGCCGTGACACCCGTTTGGCCCAACCTGACGGCGCAGGCCTTGGTGATGGGCGCGAATTTGAAATGCGTGTCGCTGCGCCCGGTGAACGGCCAGTGGCAGCTCGACATGGCGGCGCTCAAAGCCGCGATCACGCCCGCCACGCGGATGCTGATCGTCAACTCGCCCAACAACCCCACGGGCTGGACACTCAGCCGCGCCGAGCAGGCCGAGATTTTGGCGCACTGCCGCAGCACCGGCACCTGGGTCCTGGCCGACGAGGTCTACGAGCGCCTTTATTACGAAACCGACACCGCCAACGGCTGCGCCCCGTCGTTTCTCGATGTGGCCGAGCCCGATGACCGCCTGGTGGTGGTGCACAGCTTTTCCAAGAGCTTTTTGATGACCGGCTGGCGTTTGGGCTGGTTGGTCATGCCCGCTGCCATGACGCCGCACATGGGCAAACTGATCGAGTTCAACACCTCGTGTGCCTCGGTGTTCACCCAGCGCGCCGGGGTGGTGGCTTTGCAAAACACCGCCGACATCACGCCGGGTGTGGTGGCCCACCTCAAAACCTGCCGCGACACCCTGGTGCCGCTGTTGCAAGCCGTGCCCGGCGTGCAGTTGGCCCCGGCCAAGGGCGGCATGTACGCGTTCTTCAAGATCGACGGACACCCCGATTCGGTGCAGACGGCCAAACGCCTGGTGGCCGAAGCCGGTCTGGGCCTGGCCCCTGGCGAAGCCTTTGCCCCCGAAGCGGCAGGCTGGCTGCGCTGGTGTTTTGCGTCCAAAGACCTGTCGAGGCTGACCGAAGGCGTAGAGCGGCTCAGGGCTTGGCTCCTCGCCAATGGGGCGAGGGGCTGAACGATGGGTGATGGATGGTTAAAAGTTTGACGGTGGATCAGCCGTCTGACTTGTAGACACTTCCAGAGCGGCACGTTGAGGTGGTTCGGTTGGGTGAACCAGCGACCTTCAAATGGAACGATTGCGCGCCAGAGGCGGGTTACGTGAGAAGTATTGCAGGATCCCTCGCAGCAGGGCATCGGTCAGTTGCTTTTGGTAGGCCTCGCTGCGCAGTTTTTCTTCCTCTTCCGGGTTGCTGATGAAGGCGGTCTCGACCAGCACGCTGGGGATGTCAGGGGCTTTGAGCACGGCAAAACCGGCTTGCTCGACGCGGGGTTTGTGCAACTTGCCCACGCTGCCGATCTCGCGCAGCAAGCTGTTACCCAATGACAGGCTGTCCTTGATTTGCGCGGCGGTGCTCATGTCGAGCAAGGCGCGTTGCACCTGGCTGTCTTGCCCGCCCAGGTTCACGCCGCCGATCACGTCGGCCTTGTTTTCTTTTTGCGCCATCCAGCGGGCGGCTGCGCTCGTGGCCCCGCCCTGGCTGAGCGCGAACACGCTGGCGCCTTGCGGGCGCGGGGTGTAGAAGGCATCGGCGTGGATGCTGACAAACAGGTCGGCTTGGACGCGTTGGGCTTTTTGCACACGCACATGCAGGGGAACAAAGAAGTCAGCGTCGCGTGTCAAAAAAGCCCGCATGGGGTTGCCGCCCACGCTGCTGGCGTTGATGCGGTCGCGCAGCATTTTGGCGATCTTGAGCACCACGTCTTTTTCGCGGGTGCCGCCCGGGCCAATGGCACCGGGGTCCTCGCCGCCGTGGCCTGGGTCCAGCGCCACCACGATCAGCCGGTCGGTGCGTTGCAGGTTGGGTGTCCTGCCTGGGCGAGTCGGGTTGTCCATGAAGGGGCCGTCGCTTGCGCTCATGTCGGGGCGGCGAGTGGTCGGGGCGGGCAGGGGCAAAGCGGCTGCGCCGGGCTGGGTTTGCCGGGCGATCAGGTCGCCCAAGGGGTCGTTCACCGTGGCCGAGGGACCGGGCAGGTTGCCAGTGGGAGTAGGGGGTTGGGCCGCCATCCGTTCCCGTATCAGTTGCTCCAGTGGATCAATGGCTTGGCTGGGGTAGAGGTCGAGCACCAAGCGGTGCGCGTAAGGGGCCACGGGTTGCAGGCTGAAGACCTGCGGCGCAATGGGGTGTTTGAGGTCGATGACCAGGCGCACCACATTGGCGCTGAACTGGCCCACGCGGATGCCTGCGATGTTGGGGTCCGAGGCCTGCACTTTGCCCACCAGCTCGCGCAAAGTGGCGTTCAGTTGCATGCCTTCGATGTCCACCGCCAGTCGCGGTGGCGAAGCGATGAAGGTCTGTGTGCTTTGAATGGGCGCGTCCGATTCGAGCGTGACGCGGCTGTAATCGGGGGCGGGCCAGACGCGCACGGCCAGCATGTTGGCCCCGCGTGCGAGTTGCGCAGCGCCCAGACTCAGCACAAGAAAACCTGCCTTGAGCAGGCGACGGCGGTCACGGCGCATGGTCTGCACCTTCGGTCCAGGCTGAACGCCACGATGCCAGCCAGGTGTGCCCGCGCTGCGTGCCCGCGCTGATGCGCACCTCGCGTTGGTCTTCGTCGATGGCGTCCAGCGCAATCACCCAGTCGGGCGGCGGCAATTGCCCAGCCACCTTGTCGGGCCACTCCATGAGTTTGAGGCCCGGCCCGGCAAAGATGTCCCGAAAGCCTGCGTCTTCCCATTCTTGCGGGTCGTTGAATCTGTAAAAGTCAAAATGCCAGATGGGCCAGGCGCTGTCACCCGAGCCCGCCTGATGAGGTTCCACAACGGCATAGGTCGGACTTTTGATGCGGCCCGTCACACCGGCGGCGCGCAGCAGGTGGCGCACCAAGGTGGTCTTGCCCGCGCCCAGGTTGCCGCGCAGCTCGATGCGTGCATCGCGCCCGCCAGGCCATTGGCCCAGGCCTTGCGCCAGTTGCATGGCAAAGGCCTGCGTGGCGGCCTCGTTCGGCCACAAGCCCTCCCAATGCGCTGGGGCGGTGGGGCTTTCTACAATCGGCGGGTGACTGCTCAACGTACTCAAATCGACCTTCTTGAACTGTGGCCCCAGATCCAGATCTGGGCGCGTGAGTTGGGATTGTCCCAAATTGGCGTGACGGGTATCGATTTGTCCTCGGCAGAGCCCGGATTACAGGCTTGGTTGGCCGCCGGGTTTCACGGCAGCATGGGCTATATGGCAAGCCACGCCATGAAGCGCGCCCGCCCGGCCGAGCTGGTGCCGGGCACGGTGAGCGTGATCACCGCCCGCATGGATTACCTGCCTGCGGACACCCCCATCGACTGGCTGGCGCGCGAAACCGCCCGCAGCCTGCAGCCGGGCGAGGCGGTGGTCTCGGTCTATGCCCGGGGGCGTGACTACCACAAGGTTTTGCGCTCGCGCCTGCAAAAACTGCAGGACTGCATCGCCGAAGCGATTGGCCCCTTTGGCCACCGCGTGTTCACCGATTCGGCCCCCGTGCTGGAGGCCGAGCTGGCCACCCGCAGCGGCCTGGGCTGGCGTGGCAAGCACACCCTGGTGCTGAGCCGCGAGGCCGGGTCGATGTTTTTTCTGGGCGAGTTGTTTGTGGACTTGGCCTTGCCCGAGACCGCTGCCACATCGGCGCATTGCGGCCAGTGCACGGCCTGCATGGACCTGTGTCCGACCCAGGCCATCGTGGGGCCTTACAAACTGGATGCGCGGCGCTGCATTTCTTATTTGACGATCGAGCACGCCGGGCCGATCGATGAAGCCTTGCGCCCGCTGATCGGCAACCGCATTTATGGCTGTGACGACTGTCAGCTGGCCTGCCCCTGGAACAAGTTCGCGCAAGTCAGCCCTTTGACTGACTGGCAGGCTCGGCAGGGTTTGGGCGCGGGCACCATCGCAGAGCTGATGAATTGGAACGAAGCTGAGTTTTTGCGCCGCACAGAAGGCAGCGCCATCCGCCGCATCGGACACGCCCGTTGGCTGCGCAATTTGGCCTTGGCAGCGGGCAATGCCTTGGCCTCGTCGGCTTTGCCCGAAGCTGAGCGCCAGGTGTTGCAGCTGGCTTTGGCGGTTCACTCTGACCATCCGGACCCGGTGGTGCAAGAGCAGGTGGCTTGGTCGCAAGCCCAAAATGCGGCTCGCCTTGCGCCATGAAGTCGGACCTGAAGGCGATGATCTGCCAAACCGAGCCTGGGTGGGCGGCGCAAATGGTGTTCAGCCGCGCAGCACACCCAGCGCAAACGGCAAGCTCAGCATCCCGGCCAAGGTGGACAGCGTGACCAGGCCAGCCACGTAGGGCCCGTTATAGCCCATGCGAGCGGCCAGCACGTAGCAAGTTGACGCGGTGGGCAGGGCCGAAAAGGCCAGCAGCATGGTGGTCTGTACCGGATCGAGCCGGAAAAGATGTGACATGCCCAGCGCGATCAGGGGCATGGCCAGGTGTTTGACGGTCAGCACGCTCAAGCCCAGCAGCTTGCCTTGGCGCAGCGTGCCCAGTTGCATGCCGGCGCCTGCGGCCATCAGGCCCAAGGCCAGCGAGGAAGCGCCGATGCGGCCGATGGTGGGGTCCAGCCATTGCGGAATGCGCAAGCCCAGCAGGTTGGCCACCAAGCCTGAAAAGGTGGCGATGATCAATGGGTTGCGAAGCAGTTCTCGCAAAAACCCTGTGTTTGCCTGTCTGGCCATGGGCCACACAGCCCCGATGTTGAACAAGGGCACGCAGACCCCAATCAGCATCGAAATCATCAGTAAGCCCTGAGGGCCCGCCAGGCGTTCAGCCAGGGCCAGGGCGATGAAGGAGTTGAAGCGAAAACCCACTTGAGCGCTGGCCGCATGGTCTCGCAGGTCCAGCCTTTTGCCCAAAAAGGGCCAGTAAGGCAGGCTGTAAGACAGGGCGATGGCGCAAACGCCCAAACTCAGCCCTGCGCCGATCAAACTGGAAGCCGCACTCAAATCGATGGGGCTTTTCAGGATGGAGTGGAACAGCAGAACCGGAAATAGGAAAAAATAAACCAGATTTTCGACCGGCTGCCACACTGAACGCCCCAACGCCGTAAAGCGGCACAGCAAATAGCCGCACAAAATCAGGGAAAAGTCGGGAAAGAGAAGTTGCGCAAAGTTCACCCGGCGAGGATAACCGAGTGCGGGCTTGTCCACGGGGCTTGGCTGTCACCTGCGGTGCACTCCGGTGCGGTGCACTTGCTTTGTGGGTTTCCCCCCTCACGCCAGACCCCATTTTTTGCCTATCATGTTCGATCTTTTAAGGAGTTTTATCAATGAAGCGTCGTAGTTTGGTTTCTGCAGCCGGTTTGGCTGTCACCGTGTTGGCCAGTGGATCGGTGTGGGCGCAGGCCTACCCCAACAAAACCATTCGCTTGCAGGTGCCGTTTGCGCCCGGTGGCACAACCGACATCGTGGCCCGCGTGATTGCCGAGCCGCTGGGCAAAGCCCTGGGCCAAAGCGTGATCGTCGAGAACAAGGCCGGCGGCGGCGGTGTGGTGGGCGCGACCGAGACCGTGCGCGCTGCCCCCGATGGCTACAACCTGGGCATGGCCACGGTGTCGACCACGGCCGCCAACCCGGCCATCAACCCCAAGATCCCGTACAACGTGCTGACCGACTTCACGCCCATCATCAACATTGCGGCCACACCCAACGTGATCGCGGTGCACCCCAGCTTTCCGGCCAAGGACTACGCCGGCTTTGTAGCCGAGTTGAAGAAAAATCCCGGCAAATACTCGTATGCCTCGTCGGGCACAGGCGGCATCGGCCACCTGCAGACTGAGCTGTGGAAGAGCCTGGCGGGTGTGTTCATCACCCACATTCCTTACCGCGGCGCGGGCCCGGCCCTGAACGACACCGTGGCTGGCCAGGTGCCGATCATTTTTGACAACCTGCCCTCGGCGCTGCCTTTCATCCAGTCGGGCCGTTTGGTGCCCATCGTGGTGGCCGCACCCCAGCGCTTGTCGCAACTGCCCAATGTGCCCACGTTCAAGGATGTCGGTCTGGAGCCCGTCAACCGCATGGCTTACTACGGCATCCTGGGCCCGAAAAACCTGCCCAAAGAGGTGGTCGACAAGATCAGCGCGGGTGTGAAAAAAGCCCTGCAAGAGCCGGGCGTGACCAAGCGCATCAACGACACCGGCTCTTTGGTTGTGGCCAACACGCCTGATGAGTTCACGGCCCAGATCAAGGCCGAGTTCGAGGTCTACAAGAAAGTCGTGGACCAGCAAAAACTCAAGCTGGACTGATTTTTAGTCCATGCACGAGGCCAGCCAGAACGCCATCGACCGATTTGCCGAGGCCCTCTGGCTGGAGGACGGACTGGCCGCCAACACCTTGGCCGCCTACCGTCTGGATTTGTCGCTCTATGCCACCTGGCTGTTTTTAACGCACAGGCTGGCGCTGGAGGCGACCGAAGAACACCACCTGCAGGCTTATTTTGCTGAACGACATGGCCAGACCAAGGCCACATCGGCCAACCGCAGGCTCACCGTGTTCAAGCGGTTTTTCCGATGGGCGCTGCGCGAACGCCTGGTTCAATCTGATCCCACCTTGCGCATGCTGGCGGCCAAACAGGCCTTGCGCGTGCCTAAAACTTTGGGCGAGGCGCAAGTCGATGCTTTGCTGCGCGCGCCGGATGCGGCCACCGATCTGGGCCTGCGCGACCGCGCCATGCTGGAGTTGATGTACGCCAGCGGGCTGCGCGTGAGCGAGTTGGTCAGCCTCAAAACTTTGCACGTCTCGCTCAACGAAGGCGTGCTGCGCATCATGGGCAAGGGCAGCAAGGAGCGGTTGGTGCCCTTTGGCGAAGAGGCGCGTGACTGGCTGCAGGGCTACATCTCTCGAGCGCGTCCGGCCATGCTGGGGCAGCGCCAGACCGAAGACCTGTTTGTCACCACCAGCGGCTCCAAGCCGGGCACGGCCATGACGCGGGTGATGTTTTGGAGCTTGGTCAAGCGCTACGCCATCCAGGCTGGTATCACCGCGCCCCTGTCGCCACACACCTTGCGCCACGCCTTTGCCACGCATTTGCTCAACCACGGGGCCGACTTGCGCGCGGTGCAAATGCTGCTGGGCCATGCCGACATCTCCACCACCACCATTTACACCCACGTGGCGCGTGAGCGACTCAAGACGTTGCATGCACAGCACCACCCGCGGGGCTAAGACTTGGGCCGCAGAGGGCCATCCAGCTTTTTTATCGCGCAAGGCAAAACCCACGCGCAGGCAAGACCACAAAAAGTTGTTCAAGACCGTGCAAGGCCTCATGGATAATTCTCGCTAGGAAAAAACATGAAACCAGTACTTCCCTCTGTCTTTTTGTCGCCCGATGCCGTGCAAACACAAACCGCCAAATTGATGGGGCGACAGTCAGCCGGCAGGGGGTTCATGCGTGGCTTGGCTGCTGCTTACTGTGATGACGACCGCAGTTTGGTGTTGGTGCATGGTGGAGGCTCGCAACAAGCCGTGCTCGAAATCGAGGCGCGTGACACGGGGTGGGTGCGGGGCATTGAACATCGGCGTGTGCAAGAGCCGTCCACCTGGCCCAAGGGGGTCATGTATTACCCGGCCCCGATCAACACCCGCATGGGTTGGCAGCGGCACCGTGAGGGGCCAGCAGGCATGGCCTTTTGCGGTGTGACCCACACCATCAGCTCATCGGGCGTGTTGGCGCAAATTGCCGACTACGTGCAAGGGCCGTTCACCGTTGCCGACGCGCTGATCTGCACCTCGCAAAGCGTGCACAAGGCCGTCCATCAGGTCTGGCAGGCGCAAGCAGAGTGGCTGGCACGCCGATTGGGCGTTGGCGTCAAACCGCAGGGCCCCATGACGCCCGTGATTCCCTTGGGCATTCCGACACAAGACTTCACACCCGATGCGGCGCTGCGGGCGCAGGGGCGGGCACGTTGGGGCCTGCAGCCCGATGAAGTGGCCGTGCTGTTTGTGGGACGGCTGAGTCTGCATGCCAAGGCCAATCCTGTTCCCATGTACCTGGCGGTGGCGCGAGCAGCTGCCATGACTGGCCGACGTTTGCGTGTGCTGGAGTGCGGTTGGTTTTCCAATGACGCCACGCGCCAGAGTTTTGATGAAGCCGCCCAATTGGCAGGTGTTCATGTCACGCGCATGGATGGCCGCGAAGCGGGCGTGACGCGTTTGGCCTATGCGAGCTCAGACGTATTCATGTCCTTGTCAGACAACATCCAGGAAACCTTTGGTTTAACGCCGCTCGAAGCCATGGCCAGTGGCCTGCCTGTCATTGCGTCCGATTGGGACGGTTACCGCGAAACGGTGCGCGACGGGGTGGACGGATTTTTGATTCCCACCTTGCAAATTGGGGTGCCGGCTGCGGCCCAGGTCAGCAGCGAAGCCTATGAAGACGGCCGACTCAACTACGACCATTACATTGCCCATGCGCATTTGCAGGTGGCCGTGGATGTGCCGGCCTGCGCTCAGGCATTGGCCCGCTTGGTTCAAGACGACGCTTTGCGCCAGCGTATGGGCGCGGCAGGCCGGGAGCGTGCTGTACAGGTGTACGACTGGTCTGTCGTGATGCGCCAATACCAAAGCTTGTGGGCTGAGCAGACCGAACGACTGGACCATTTGGCGGCCGATGCTGTTGCAGCAAAGCCGCAGCGCGACCCTGCCTTCATGAATCCTTTGCAGCTCTTTGACCATTACCCCAGTGCCTTGCTGCAGGGCCAGCATCGGATTTGGCGAGCAGCCGATACAGACGAGAACGCTTTGGGCCGGATGCGCGATTTGTCGATGTGGCAATTTGCGGGCAACAGGCTGTCGAATGTGGAAGCTTTGACGCAAGCTTGGCGTGCCTTGCCCCAGAGCATCACCGAGGCACCCCAGCTGCAGGCTTGGGCAAGATCGCAAGGCTGGATTTTGCCTTTGGCACTGCGCAATGCGGCGTGGCTCGCCAAGGTGGGTTGGGTGCACACCGATGCACAACTCGGCCCTGCGAAGGGGACAGCTGCTTGAAAATTTTGCTCATTCACCAAAATTTTCCAGGCCAATTTCGGGGCTTGGTGCCCGAGCTGATCTCGGCGGGGCATGACGTGCGTGCCATCTCCATGCGGCAGGAAACGGTTTTGGCCGGGGTGCCTAATACGCCATACAAGCCTTCGCGCAGCAATGGCAAGGATACGCACCCTTGGCTTGTCAATACCGAGACCGCCGTGCTGCGCGGCGAAGCTGTGGCGAGTGTGGTGCGCAGCATGCAGACTTCGGGTTGGGTGCCTGATGTGGTGCTGGGACACACCGGTTGGGGCGAAATGTTGTATCTGCGCCAAGCGGCGCCCGGGGCGCGATTGCTCGGGTTTTGCGAGCTGTATTACCAAGCCGAGGGTGGGGATGTGGGCTTTGACCCTGAATTCCCGCCCCCTCCACGATTGGCCGAGCGGCTGCAAACGCGCAACATGCACCTGGCATCGAGTCTGCTCAGCTGCGATGTGGGCATCACGCCCACCCAATGGCAGGCCAGCTGTTTTGTACCTGCTTTGCGTGAGCGCCTGCGCGTGATCCACGATGGCATCGAAACCGATCGACTGGTGCCCGATGCCAGCGCTTGGATTAGCCTTTCACGGGATGGGCTGAGGCTGAAGGCGGGGGACGAAGTGGTGACCTTCGTCAACCGCAACTTGGAGCCGATGCGTGGTTACCACCAGTTCATGCGGGCCTTGCCGCTCATTTTGTCCGAGCGCCCAAATGCGCGCGTGGTGATTGTGGGCGGTGACGGCGTGAGCTATGGCAGCCAGCACGGCAGCGGCGAAAGTTTTAAAAACATTTACCTCAACGAGGTGCGCGATCAGCTTGATTTGTCTCGGGTGCATTTTGTCAACCGCGTCCCTTACAAGGTGTTGCTGTCGCTGTTGCGTGTGTCGGCTGCGCACATTTACCTGACGGTGCCGTTTGTGTTGAGTTGGTCCATGTTGGAGGCGATGAGTCTGGGGGCTTTGGTGATTGGGTCGGATACAGCGCCTGTGCGTGAGGTGATTGAGCACGGCAAGAACGGGCTGCTGGTGGATTTTTTCGACCCGCAGCAATTGGGCCGGATGGTGTGCGATGTGCTGGCTGAGCCTGCGCGCTATGCCCACTTGCGCGAGGCTGCACGCCAAACGGTGGTGGACCGTTACGATTTTAAAACCCGCGCCTTGCCCGCCTATTTGGCATTGATTGAAGGAGGCCCCGAGGCCTTGTGATTCCCCAGCACCTTCTTGAAAACCCCCGGTGCTTTGTGCGAAACACCGGTGAACATTCCAAAGCCCTGATTGTCTTGAGTGCCGCTGGGCTTGTTGTGGAGCTGGGCAACTTTGTGGCCTATGCCACACGCACCAAACCCGTTTTGATGAGCCAGCCGAGGTGCCGAAGCACTGGCGGTGTTTCTGTGTTGTAGGTGCTCCAGCTGGACCATGTCAGGCCCTGGGGCGCTTGGGCCACTTGGTGGAGCAGTTGGTGCAAGTGAGCTTTGTCCAGTTCTTTTTTGATCCCGGCATAGACAGGCCGCTCCAGCTGTTGCGTGAGGGTTTTCTCGCAGGCCTGAAAATCGGTTGGCATTAAGGGACCGGGCATCAAGGTCACTGTGGCTGCCAGAGTGTGGGTCGGGTAGTGCGAGAACGAATGAAAGGGATCGCTGCGTCTCGGATGGCGAAGGCCCCAATGGGGGCCAGACGGTTGGTCATTGGTGTGCCAATTGCTTACTTGATGCGCTTGCTGGCGCACGCGCGCCAACTCCTCAAAAAGTGCCATGTACTGGGGAATAAGACGTTCCCAATCGTACTCATTGCGGGCGCGTTGCTGACCGGCTTGGCCCATGCGTTGGCGCAATATCGGATCACTGGCCAGCTGGGCGTAAGCCTTAGCGGCCTGCGCGATGTCCAGGCCAATGAATGCGCTGGCCCGACTGACATAGTCGCGGTAGTTGATCGTCACATCGGCGTGTCCATCTACAAGGTCGATGCCCTCACCAGCGGCCGGCTGCCAAGTGCGGATGCGCATGCCGTCAATGCCATCGCGTACCGATTCCCGGTAGCCGTCATAGTCACTCACCACCACGGGCAAACCAGCGGCCATGGCTTCAATAGGGGTCAGGCCAAAGGTTTCCTGGATGTTGTCGACCAAACTGGTGAACAGGTCAGCGGCGTGCCACACGCCTTGCCTGGCTTCAGGTGTTCGGCCATCTTCAAACACCACACGCACATCGGGGCAGACTTGGGCGACGGCGGCGCGCAGATGGGTTTCGTCCCATTCGCTGGCAAACCACCCGGCCAGCACCAAGTGAAGTCGGGGGCCGTTTTCAGCCTGCAGTTGCTGCGCGGCCAATTGCAGGGCGTCCAGCATAGGTAATAAATTGGCCTTGGTACGCAAGTCAAGGCGACCCATGTACAGAACGCAGACATCCCGGTCGCTCAGCGCCCATTGCTGACGCCAGCGTGCGCGGTGTTGGGCCTTGTCAGCCGCAGGCAGATCCAATGCAGCGCAGTCAACCCCCAGTGGCAGCACGGGCAGTGGGGGGCTTTGTACGCGGGTGGCGCCTAGGTGTTCGCGCAGCCAGGCGGCTTCGTCATCCAGCAGCCGTTGCACCATGGTTTGCACCGAGACGCTGGGGCAGATTTGTGCATCCCAGGGGTAAACCGGGGCGGTGAGCATATTGGCCAGGCCATCTTGAATGGACAGTTCGCAGCTGGTGTGGGTCATGCCCACGATGCTGAAATCGGTGGCGCTCGCTTGCTCATTGCGTCGGCGCATCCAGGCCAGGTCGGCTACTTGAGGGCCTGGTGCATAAAGTGTCCCAACGCTGCGTATGCGGTGGATCTGCTGCTGCGCAATCCATCGGTAGACCGGTTTGGCCTTGTGCCCTTGATGAACGTGCTCTCCAATGCGGGCAAATACCTGCGCCTCGTCGCGAAACCGGGCCATGCACCAGAACTCGGCGTGGCCACTGTGCCGAAACCAAGAGGTCAGAAAGCCCTCGTTGGCCGACTGCCGGCCCATGAGTGTGGGCCCCGAGGTGCTGTAGCTGTCCTTGGCCGGGATGCGAATGACGCAATTGGGCTGGGTGGCTGTGTTCATGCGGTTGGGCCTAGGCGTTCCACACTCGGGACGACGCGCGCATGGCTGTGGCCCGTATGGATTTTTTGCAAATAAGACATGGGTTGCGCCACGAAACGGCTGATGTCGGGAATGTGCTGGGTGTAGCGCCAAAAGCACAGGTCAGCGGGACTGAATTTTCCCGACAAGGGTTTGACCTTTCCCGAATAATGCAGAACTTGGCCTTCCAGTTTGTCCAAAGGTTCAAAGCAACGGCCAAACATGAGGTTGACTTGGCGGTTGAACTGCGGAGGCATACGTTGGATGCGACCGCGAAACACGTCGTTGAGCAGGCCTTGATCCAGATGTGTGACTTTCGGATGGCGCGCTGAAAAGGCGGGTAATTCGGCCAGCAGGTCTTGGGCTATCAGCGCAGGACGCATCACCAGCACACCAGCGTTCACGTAGTCGGCCGCTGCCAGGTTCAGGGCATGCAGGTCGGTGCGCCCCCCTGCGAAGGACGCAAACAGGTCGTCATGTACAGCGGCCAGCGGGTGATCGTGCGTTTGGGCCTGCAACCATTGGCCAAATTGCGCCAGATCGAACCCATGGAACACGATGTCAGCATCCAGATACACCAGCCAAGGCAAATGGGGCAACAAGCGCGGCAGGATCAGTCGGTAAGCCGTGGCCACACTGAAATGACGGAAGTCGAGTGCGCTCAGCGATTCAATGGTCGGAACTGCATGCAACTCAAGACGATGACCGTAATGCGACACGATTTGCCCGAGGACCTGCCGGGCTTCGTCGCTCAATGTCTCATCGTGCAGCAGGTGCACCACCACCGGCACGCTGGTGTGCTGGCACACCGACGTCACCGTCACAGCCACATATGGCCAGTAAGTGCCGTGGCGGTCATGCAAAGCCAGTGCGATGTGGGTGGTGTCAGACATGTTGGGGTTGATGATTGTTCAACAGGTCGTTGCCTAAGCACGCTAATTCCGCCTCGTCAAACCCCGCCAGCCGCCGCGCCGCCATGTTGAATGGCGGGCGCAGTTTGGGGGCGTCGTATTGCGCGATCAACTCAGCGTAGGTGCGCACCGGGTCCAAGCCGCGCTGTTCGCACAGATGGCGGTACCAGCGGTTGCCTGCGGCCACATGACCGATTTCGTCTTCCAGGATGATGTCCAGGATCTCGCCCGCCCGGTGGTCGCCCACGCTGACCAGTTTGTTTTTCACGCCCGGTGAGGCGTCCAGGCCCCGCGCCTCCATGGTGCGTGGCACGATGCCGATGCGGGCGAGGATGTCATCCTTGGTGCGCTCGGCCATGTCCCACAAGGTGTTGTGGGCCGGAAAGTCGCCGTAGTCAAAACCCAAGTCCAACAAGTGCTGGCGCAGCAGGCTGAAGTGTTTGGCTTCCTCTTGGGCAATGCGCACCCAGTCGGTGTAAAAAGCCTCGGGCATGCCCGCAAAGCGCCAAACGACATCCAAGGCCAGGTCGATGGCGTTGAGCTCGATGTGGGCGATCGAGTGCACCAGCATGGCCCGGCCCTCGGGCGTGGCCATGGATTTGGCTTTGAGCTGGGTGTGCGGCACCAGCTGCGGGCGGGCGGCGCGGCCGGGGCCAGCCGTGGGGGCGCTCAGGCTGTCGTTCGCGCCCACGGGCAGGCTCAGGTCCAATGCCAAAGTGGCCTTGGCCTTCAGGTTCGGGTCGGTTTGCGCCCAAGGGAGCAGGGCGGCGGTGCGCAGGGTGTGCATGGTGATCGGTGACTGCGCCCACGGCTTGTGGTGGGCATCCCTACAATTGTAGGTTTTCAAAACCCAACACCGACAGGAGAGACCCATGGCCCTTTACCAACTGGATGATCAAAGCCCCGATGTAGCCGACAGCGCCTGGGTGGCCGATAACGCGCAGGTCATGGGCGCTGTCAAGATCGCGGCCGACGCCAGCATCTGGTTTGGCGTGACGGTGCGCGGGGACACCGAGACCATCGAAATTGGCGAAGGCAGCAACATCCAGGACGGCAGCGTGATGCACGCCGACCACGGCAAACCGATCAAGGTGGGCAAGCACGTCACGGTGGGCCACATGGTCATGCTGCACGGCTGCACGATTGGCGACGAGTCGCTGATCGGCATTGGCGCGGTGGTGCTCAACGGTGCCAAAATTGGCAAGAACTGTCTGGTGGGGGCGGGTTCGCTGGTGACCGAGGGCAAGGAGTTTCCCGATGGCTCCATGATCATGGGCACGCCCGCCAAGGTGGTGCGTGAATTGAGCCCCGAGCAGATCGAAGGCTTGCGCCAAAGTGCCCGCCATTACGTGGAAAACGCCCGCCGTTTCAAGACGGGCCTGAAAAAAATCAGCTGACATTTCGGATGATTTTTTGACCAGTCCAAACGCTTTTAAACTTTTGAGGATCGGCCCCACGGGGCTGTCGATTGAACCTTGTCCGAACTCCATAAATTCATTTTCGAAGGCCTGCCGGTGCGCGGCATGCTGGTGCGCCTGACCGACGCTTGGCAAGACATTTTGGCGCGCCGCGCTGCCAACTCCGAGACGGGTGCTTACCCCGCGCCCGTGCGCCAGTTGCTGGGCGAAATGGCCGCAGCGGGCGTGCTCATGCAGGGCAACATCAAGTTCAACGGCGCTTTGGTGCTGCAGATTTTTGGCGATGGCCCGGTGAAATTGGGTGTGGTCGAGGTGCAACCGGATTTGAGCCTGCGCGCCACCTGCACCCAGGTGGGCGAGGTGACCGACGACGCGACGCTCAGCCAGATGGTCAACGTGAACAACGAAGGCCGCTGCGCCATCACCCTCGACCCGCAAGACCGTTTGCCGGGCCAGCAGCCCTACCAGGGCGTGGTGCCGCTGTTTGGCGACCGGGGCGAAAAGCTGGAGAACATCAGCGAGGTGTTGGAGCACTACATGCTGCAGTCGGAGCAACTGGACACCGTTCTGGTGCTGGCGGCCGACGACAAGGTGGCCGCGGGCTTGCTGATTCAGCGTCTGCCCATCGAAGGCGAGGGCAATCTGGCCGGTCAAACCGATTCACTCCTGCGCGAATCGGTGTTGGGTCAGAGCGAAGACTTCAGCCGCATTTCGATTCTGACCAAAAGCCTCAAGCGCGAAGAGTTATTGAGGCTGGACGCTGAAACCATCCTGCACCGCCTGTATTGGGAAGAGCCGTTGGCGCGTTTTGAGCCCTTCATCGGCGAGACGGGTCCGCGCTTTGCTTGCCGCTGCAACCGCGAACGCGTGGGCCGCATGATCCGCAGCTTGGGCAGCGAAGAGGTCGAAGGCATCATCGCCGAGCAGGGCCAGGTGGAAGTGGGCTGCGACTTTTGTGGTGCGCAATACCGCTTTGATCCGGTGGATGCGGCCGCCTTGTTTACCGGTTTGCCACCCGATTTGCCCGCTGGTTCGGTGCACTGAGCGCAGTCTTGTGCATTTTGTAGGTCGATGCCTTCAGGCCCGACAAAGTGCACCGCAATACTTCGAAAATGTCGCTTAGCGATGTGAAGAGGTGTCGGACCGTGAAGGTACGACCCACAGCTGATTCTCAGGTCACCATCAACAGAACGTCGTCCAGACAAACCAGTTGCTGACCTGTCACCCAATCAAACTCAACAGCGCAGTCAAAGACGCCGTTGAGTTGGGATGGATGGGGTGATCAGCTGCCGCGCGTGACGGGCATGCGGACGTCGCCTGGCAAAGCCAATTGCTTGGCCAGTTCCAGTTTGGCCAGCGAGTTGCGGTGCACCTCGTCCGGACCGTCGGCCAGGCGCAAGGTGCGCTGGTGGGCGTAAGCATAGGCCAGAGGGAAGTCTTGCGACACACCGCCACCGCCGTGGGCTTGAATGGCCCAGTCGATGATCTGGCAGGCCATGTTGGGGGCCACGATCTTGATCATGGCGATTTCGGCCTTGGCGACTTTGTTGCCCACGGTGTCCATCATGTGCGCGGCCTTGAGTGTGAGCAGGCGGGCCTGCTCGATCATGCAGCGGGACTCGGCGATGCGCTCTTGCCACACGGTTTGGCGAGCCACTTCGCGGCCAAAGGCCACCCGCTCGTTCAGGCGTTTGCACATCAGCTCGAGGGCGCGCTCGGCAATACCGATGGTGCGCATGCAGTGGTGAATGCGGCCAGGTCCGAGGCGGCCTTGGGCGATTTCAAAGCCACGGCCTTCGCCCAGCAAAATGTTCTCTGCGGGCACACGCACGTTTTTGAGCACCACTTCCATGTGGCCGTGCGGCGCATCGTCGTAACCAAAAACCGACAAGGCGCGCACCACGGTGATGCCGGGCGAGTTAGCGGGCACCACAATCATGGATTGCTGCTCGTGGCGACCGGCATCGGGGTTGGTCTTGCCCATCACGATGTAGACCGCGCAACGTGGGTCACCTGCGCCGGACGACCACCACTTGCGGCCGTTGATGACGTAGTCGTTGCCGTCGCGGCGGATCTCGCACTCGATGTTGGTGGCGTCTGAAGAGGCCACATCGGGCTCGGTCATCAAGAAGGCCGAGCGGATTTCACCGCGCAGCAGGGGCTCGAGCCAGGTGTCTTTGAGCTCTTCGCTGGCGTAGCGCTCCAGTGTTTCCATGTTGCCGGTGTCGGGTGCCGAGCAGTTGAAGATTTCAGCTGCAAAGGGCACGCGACCCATGATCTCGCACAGCGGCGCGTATTCGAGGTTGGACAAGCCTTGGGGCGCGCGGGTCGACTTGGGCAAAAACAGGTTCCACAAACCAGCGGCCAGCGCCTTGGGCTTGAGTTCCTCGACAATTTTGGTGGGCACCCAGGCATTGCCTTTGGCACGGTTTTCGGCGATCTCTTCGAAGAATCTTGCCTCGTTGGGGTAAATGTGCTCGTCCATGAAGGCCAACAAACGGGCCTGCATGTCTTTGACCTTGGGGGTGTATTCAAAATCCATGGTCTTTCTCCTGGGGTTGTGGTTCGGGGGGTAAAAAAAGTTCAGGCTTTGCAGGCAAAACGCCAGGCCAACTCGGCCATGGGTTTGGCACCCGCGCCCGATGTTTTGGCTTGCTCGCTCGAGGCCGTGCCGTCTTCGACGCGTTTGGCAATGCCTTGCAAGATGGCCGCGATGCGGAACATGTTGTAGGCGAGGTAAAAGTTCCAGTCTTTCGCCAGCGCTTCAGGGGTGGTGAAGCCCGTGCGCTCGCAATAGCGGCGGATGTACTCGGACTCTGACGGGATGCCCAGGCTGGCCAGGTCGAGCCCGCCAATGCCCCGGAAGGTGCCGGGGCTGATGTGCCAGGCCATGCAGTGGTAGCTGAAGTCGGCCAGTGGGTGGCCCAGCGTGGACAGCTCCCAGTCGAGCACCGCCAGCACACGTGCCTCGGTGGGGTGGAACATCAGGTTGTCCAGGCGGTAGTCGCCATGCACGATGCCAACCAGGGACTCGTCTTTGGCGCTGTCCGGAATGTTTTTGGGCAGCCACTCGATCAGCTGGTCCATCTCGGGGATGGGCTGGGTGACAGACGCCGCGAACTGTTTGCTCCAGCGGCCAATCTGGCGCTCAATGTAGTTGCCAGGTTTGCCGTAGCTGGACAGGCCTTGCTTGGCGACATCGACCTTGTGCAGGGCGGCCAGCACGCGGTTCATTTCGTCGTAAATGGCACCGCGCTCTGCAGGTGTCATGCCAGGCAGGGACTGGTCCCACAGCACGCGGCCTTGCACGAACTCCATGACGTAAAAGGCGCGGCCGATGACGGATTCGTCGTCACACAGCACATGCATCTGGGCCACGGGCACATCGGTGCCGTGCAGGCCTTGCATCACGGCAAATTCGCGCTCGATGGCGTGGGCCGATGGCAGCAACTTGGCCACCGGACCGGGTTTGGCCCGCATCACGTATTGGCGCGAGGGGGTGATGAGTTTGTAGGTGGGGTTGGACTGGCCGCCCTTGAACATTTCCACGCTCAGGGGGCCTGCAAAGCCGGGGAGTTTGGCACTGAGCCAGGCTTCCAGGGCTGGGATGTCGAAGGCGTGAGAACCCGTGACAGGCCGGGTCCCCACGAAATGGTCAAAAGCACTCATGGGGTTACCCGTCGAAAATCAAAAGCCGCTGCGGTCAGCGGCGATAGGATGGAAATGTGGCGTGTCAGTGGTCCGCGTTGACGATCAGCAGCAGCGCGTCGCGATCGAGCACCACCAAGCCGCCCGGCTCGATGCGGATGATCAGCTCGCGCTCCATTTGCTTGAGCTCCTGGTTCACGCGTTGGCGTGATGCGCCCAGCAATTGCGCCAGTTCTTCCTGTGCCAGTTGCAAGCTGATGCGGATCGCTTTGGCGTCCGACAAACTGGGCACGCCGTAGCTGCGCAGCAAGTGGTTGAGTTGCTTGGCCAAGCGCGCACGCAAGGGCAGGGTGTTGAGGTCTTCCACCAAGCCGTAGAGCTGGCGAATGCGCCGGGCATGCAGGCGCAGCATGGCGTCGTAAAACTCGACGTGCTGCGTCAGGATTTTCTTGAAGTCGGCCTTGGCCACGTTCAGCGTGGTGGTCTCGCCGTGTGCATAGCAGTCGTGCGTGCGCCGGTCCCCGTCGAAGATCGAGACATCGCCAAACCAGATGCCCGGCTCCACATAGGTCAAAGTGATTTGCTTGCCCGACACCGAGGTCGAGCTCACGCGCACCGCGCCCTTGGCACAGGCGATCCACTGCTCGGGCGGGTCGCCCCGTGCCGCGAGCATGTCGCCATCTTTGTGTCGTTTGACGTAAGCGCATCGAAGTATGTCGTGTCGAAGTGAAGGTGAAAGGCTAGAGAACCAGCGACCACTGTTGATCGCCTCTCTTTCCTCCATTGTCAGAATCGGTTCGTCCATGCTCTGTCCTTTGAGTGACTGATGATCGGATTTTTGTCGCCTGGGGGACCAGTCGCTTTATTCGTATTTGGGGTTTTGCTTGTTCAAAAACGCACCAATGCCAATACCGGCGTTCGGGTGATGCAGGTTTTTGACAAATGCATTGCGTTCACGCGCCAGTTGGGCATTCAAGTTGCTGCCATCCGCGTCGCTGAGCAGCTCCTTGATGCTGGCCAGTGCGTTGGGTGCGCGGGCGTTGAGCTGTTCGCAAAGCGCCAAGGCTTGCTGCAAGGCTTGCCCTGCATCCGCGAGTCGATTGACCACACCCAATTGCTGCAAACGTTCGGCACTGATGCGCTCGCCGCACATCAGCAGCTCGGTGGCCAACTGGCGTGGCACGGCGCGCGACAGGCTCCAGCTGCCGCCACCGTCGGGCGACAAAGCAATCGAGCTGTAGGCCATCACGAACACGCTGTTGCGTGCGGCCACGATCATGTCGCAAGCCAGGGCCAGCGAAAAACCGGCACCAGCCGCAGGGCCTTCGACAGCCGCGATCACGGGCTTGGGAAAGGTGCGGATGGCTTCGATCCAGTTGTGCAGGCCTTCGATGCTTTGCGCCTGGTGCTCGGGCGGCAATTGGCGGTTGTTTTGCAGGCGCTGCAAATTGCCGCCCGCGCTGAAGATGCCGTTGGCCCCGGTGATGACGACGCTGCGCACATCGGCACTCGATTCGGCCACGCTCAGGGCTTCGACCCCGGCGGCGTACATCTCGGGCCCAAGTGCGTTGCGAAACTCCGGATTGCTGAGGGTCAGGATGAGGGTCTGTCCTTCGCTGGTGCTGAGCAGTTGGGCGGTCATATTTTATTAATCAGTTGGGGACAGAGCTAAAGATCTGTCCCGCAAAGTCATTCAGATCGGGACAGAGCTAAAGATCTGTCCCGCAAAGTTATTATTCTTCAGTGTGCATGAGCGACAGGCCAATCGCCCCACGGCGGCGCAGCCAAGGGCTGGGGCGGTAACGCATGTCGCCGTAAACGGTTTGCATGTTGAACAGCACTTCGAGGATGCTGTCCGGGCCAAAGCGGTTGCCCATGGCCAATGGCCCCAGCGGGTAGGCCAGGCCCAGCGTGACGGCGGTTTCGAGGTCTTGCGGGCTGCAGATGCGTTGCTGGCAGATGTCTGAGGCGATGTTGACGATGGTGGCCACCACGCGCTGTGTGACAAAGCCGCCACTGTCACGGATGACCGACACGGCTTTGCCGTCGCGGGCAAACAGGGCGTGCGCCGCGTCGCGCATGTCGGCGCGAGTAGCGGGGTTGGTGGCCAGGACGCGCCGTTTGGTGGCGGCGTCGTTGACCAGCATGTCAATGCCCACCGTGCGGGCTGGGTCCAGGCGTTCAACCACGGCCACGGTGGTGATGTCAAAGCCCAGCGGGGCGACGATGGTCAGCGCTTCGGGGGAGGGCGATGCGCCGGTTTCGATTTTGGCACCCAGGTCTTTGAGCAGCTGCAGCAATTCCACGCGGCGCGCTGCGCGGGGCGAGACCCACACGGGCGGTATGTTGTCGACCACGGGCACGGGCGGCTCGGCAGGCACTTGGGCTGCGCCGTCCACGTATTTGTAGAAGCCTTCGCCCACTTTTTTGCCCACAACACCACCGGCCAAGCGCTGGGCGGTGATCACATTGGGGCGGTAGCGGGGCTCTTCGTAGTACTGGTGGTAAATGGCTTCAATGACGTGGTGCGACACATCAAGCGCCGTCAGGTCAAACAACTCGAAGGGTCCAAGTTTGAAGCCGACCTGGTCACGCAGGATCCGGTCAATGGTGGCGAAATCGGCGATGCCCTCGCTCACGATGCGCAGCGCCTCAGTGCCGTAACCGCGCCCGGCGTGGTTGACGATGAAGCCGGGTGTGTCTTGCGCCTGCACGGGCGTGTGGCCCATCTGGCGGGCAAACTCGGTCAGCCGCTCACACACAGCCGGATCGGTTTTGAGGCCCGCGATCACCTCAACCACCTTCATCAGGGGTACAGGGTTGAAGAAGTGGTAACCGGCAAACTGGCCGGGGCGCTGCAAAGCGGCGGCAATGGCGGTCACCGACAGCGACGAGGTGTTGGTCGCCAGCACGGCTGTGGCGGGCAGCACTTTTTCAAGTTCAGTGAACAGGTTTTTCTTGATGTCGATTTTCTCGACGATGGCTTCGACCACCAAATCGCAGTTGGCCAAGTCTTGCAGTGTGGCTGCACCCAGCAGGCGGCTTTTGTGAGCGGCTACAGCTTCGGCCGTCAGGCGGCCTTTTTCCTGCAGCTTGTCCCATTGCTGGAACACGGCGTCACGTGCTTTGGCGATGGCTTCGGGTTGCGTGTCGTACAGCCAGACCTGGCTGCCTGCTTGGGCTGCGATCTGGGCAATGCCGCGCCCCATGGCGCCGGCGCCGATGACGGCGATTTGGGTGAATGCAAGGGTCATGTTAAATGTGTCAATACAAGGCACAAGGCCGGGTGGCGTGGTGGTCTGGCCGTGTTGAGCTTGGCCTGTGCAGGCCGGACGACCAAGGGGGGATTATGGCTTCAGTGCACCAGGGGCATTGGCATGGCGGGTCATCAACGTCGCACCTGCAAGGCACCTGGGTTGACGATGTTGGTGGGCGTGCCCTTGATGAAGTTGATGACATTGTCAAACGCCGCGCCGAAATACAGCTCATAGCTGTCTTTTTCGACATAGCCAATGTGGGGCGTGCAAATGCAGTTTTCCAGCCGCAGCAAGGCAGAGCCTTGCAAGATCGGTTCGGACTCGAACACGTCGACAGCGGCCATGCCGGGACGTCCCCGGTTGAGGGCACCGATCAGGGCATTGGTTTCGACCAACTCGGCGCGCGAGGTGTTGACGAGCAAGGAGGTGGGTTTCATGAGCCCCAGGTCATCGCTGGTGACGATGCCCGTGGTGGCTTCACTCAGCCGTAGGTGCAAGGAAAGCACGTCCGAGCTCTGAAAGAAGGCTTCTCGGCTGGTGGCGGCGGCATGCCCGTCCTTGACGGCGCGTACACGCGATTCGTCACTGCCCCAGATTTGCACATGCATGCCAAAAGCTTTGCCGTAGCCCGCCACCAGTTGGCCGATTTTGCCGTAGCCCCAGATGCCCAGGGTTTTGCCTTTGAGCACGGTGCCCAGTCCAAAGTTGGCCGGCATCGAGCTGGATTTGAGGCCCGATTGCTGCCATGCCCCATGCTTGAGACTGCTGATGTATTGCGGCAACCTGCGGGTGGCCGCCATCACCAGCGCCCAGGTCAGTTCAGCGGGTGCGATGGGTGAGCCCACACCTTCGGCCACGGCCACACCGCGTTCGGTGCAGGCCGCCAAGTCGATGTTGCTGCCCACACGGCCAGTCTGAGCGATCATTTTGAGACGGGGCAGCTTCTCGATCAGGGCGCGATTGAGGCCGGTGCGTTCGCGGATCAAGACAATCACATCGGCGTCTTTGAGTCGAACCGACAACTGACCAATGCCTTTGACAGTGTTGGTGTAGACCTTGGCCGGATAGTTCTCGAGTTTGGCAGCGCAGTCGAGTTTGCGGACGACATCCTGGTAGTCGTCAAGGATCACAATGTTCATGTTCGCCATTGTGCCTTGTCAGGTGCCCGACTTGAAGCTGGCAGGCACACATAAGTGCTGCTTTGAGGGCGGCGCTTGCGCCAGGCCAAGCGCCGCAGCGAACTCAGCCATGTCAGCGCAAGCCATAGGCAAGCTTCAGGCAGGCCGTCGGCGCGCTTCCATGGCCACCAGGCGATCGAGTTCGGCGCAGACGTCGGCCATGCGCCCTGAGATCACCATGCGCCCTGCGCCTGCCGAACATTGACCACTTTCATGGACATGGACGACACGCAGGCTGGGGCGGCGTTGTGACACTTGGGTCTTGCTGTGGGATGGCTGGGCGCAAGGCGTGGACCGAACGGCCCATTCCGGGTGCAGTCGCACAGCTGGCCTTTTTGGCAAAGCCTGCGAGTGGGTGCTGGTGGTGAAGGATTGCAGGTTCTTGAAGAGACCTGAAAGAGCAAGCAGAGCGATTCCCATGTGAAACCTTTCAAAAGCATGGAGGTTGGACACAGGCAGGATTGAGAATGGAAGTCGCTCGCTTCAGGGCTGATGAACAGCGCCCGCCACCTGAGGCTGCGACTGAAAACGTCACATGACGAAACTGTTGCGGATCAGGCCCACGGCCAGGCCTTCAATGTCAAAGGGCTCGCCGGGGTTGACCACGATGGTTGGGTAGTCGGGGTTTTCGGGCAGCAGTTCGATGCCGGAGGCGGTTTTGTGCAGACGTTTGACCGTGACGTCGTCGCCCAAGCGGGCCACCACGATCTGGCCGTTGCGCACTTCCTTGGTGGCTTTGACGGCCAACAAGTCGCCGTCCATGATCCCAGCATCACGCATGGACATGCCGCGCACCCGCAGCAAATAGTCCGGTTGCTGGGCAAACAGGCTGCTTTCAACCTGGTAGCTTCGGTCAACGTGTTCTTGCGCCAGGATGGGCGAGCCCGCAGCCACGCGCCCCACCAAAGGCAGGCACAGCTGACCCAAGCCGGGCAGACTCAGGCTGAACAAATCAGAAGGCGCGCGTGGGCTGCTGCGCGAGCTGCCTTTGAGGCGAATGCCACGCGAGGTGCCACTGACCAGCTCGATGGCACCTTTGCGGGCTAGGGCCTTGAGGTGTTCTTCCGCCGCGTTGGCCGATTTGAAGCCGAGCACGCTGGCAATTTCGGCGCGGGTAGGGGGCGCGCCGGTGTTGGCGATGGTGTTCTGGATCAGTTCCAGAATTTCTTGTTGGCGGGCGGTGAGCTTGGGGCTGTCGGTCATGGCGGTCTCCTGGTGGGGACTGGGGCTGTTGTTTCATCCAGTGACTGTATTTTTAAACAGTTTTCCTGGTTGTGCAAGCTTGCCATGCAAAAAAGTCTGAAATTGAACAAGAAATGGTGGGGCCGAGGTGAGGCCTAGTGAGGGCACTGAGGGTCTTTCACGGTCGAGCACCGCTGCGGGTCACTGTGCCCGATCAGCGCGAGGCAGCACCCTGTCTAACGGTGTGCTCAAAGTTAAGGTGTGTCGTACACCAACAACAAAGCCCCTGAAAAGGGGCTTTGTTGGTCCGTGCAGCCTGTTGCTGCGAGAGGCGGCTTATTGGGCCAAGGCAGCGAAAGCGCGCGCGGTGATGTCTTCCACGCTGCCTGTGCCGCTGATGGCGCGGTACTTGGGTGCAGAAGCGGCATCGGCCTGGGCCCAGTTGGAATAGTAGTCCACCAAGGGGCGGGTCTGGTCGCTGTAGACCTGCAGGCGCTTTTTGACGGTTTCTTCCTGGTCGTCGGCGCGTTGCACCAGGGGCTCGCCGGTCACGTCGTCCACACCGGCCACTTTGGGTGGGTTGAACTTGACGTGGTAGGTGCGGCCTGAGGCGGGGTGCGAGCGGCGACCGCTCATGCGTTCGATGATGGCGTCAAAAGGCACGTCAATTTCGAGCACGTAGTCGAGTTTGACGCCTGCAGCCTTCATGGCATCGGCTTGGGGGATGGTGCGGGGAAAGCCGTCGAACAAAAAGCCGTTGGCGCAGTCGGCTTGTCCGATGCGCTCTTTGACCAGGTTGATGATCAGGTCGTCGCTGACCAGACCGCCGGACTCCATGACAGCTTTGGCTTGCAGGCCCAGCGGGGTGCCCGCTTTGACGGCGGCACGCAGCATGTCGCCGGTGGAGATTTGGGGAATGTTGTATTTCTGGCAAATGAAAGTGGCTTGGGTGCCTTTGCCTGCGCCGGGTGCGCCCAACAAAATCAGTCTCATGGAAGTTCCTTATCGCTTGTCATGGAGTGGGTCTGCCGGGTCTCGATGGGGCCCATGGAATGGCAGACAACTGCAGTGAGAATATCACGCGAGGCTCAAACTTGGCTTACACCCCAAGCAAGGCGCGAACACGTTGTAAATCTTCAGGTGTGTCGACCCCAGGACCCGGGGCTTGGTCGGTGGTGTGCACGGCAATGCGGTGGCCGTGCCAGAGGGCGCGCAGCTGCTCCAGCGACTCCAGCTGCTCAATGGGGGACGGGGAAAGCTGTGGAAACTGCGCCAAAAAGCCGGCGCGGTAGGCGTAAATGCCCACATGACGCAGGGGAGGGGGGCTGGGCAGCTCGGTGAAGGGGATGCTGCCCGGGTCCGAGTTTAGAGGGGCACTTTGCCCATCGCGCCACCAAGGGATGGGCGCGCGGCTGAAGTAAAGCGCCATCTGTCGGGCATCCGTGACCACTTTGACCACATTCGGATTGCAGAAGTCGGTCGGCTGGCGGATGGCGTGGGCGGCTGTGCTCATGCTGGCTTCTGGCCGGTCGATGAGCAGCTGCGCTACCTGGTTGATGAGCTCGGGCTCAATCAGCGGTTCATCCCCTTGGACGTTGACCACAACAGCCTCGTCTTTCAGGCCTAGCAGCTGACAGGCTTGTGCCAAGCGGTCGCTGCCGCTGACATGGTCCTGGCTTGTCAAGAGGGCTTGCACGCCATGGGCCGCGCAGACGGTCACGATGCGTTCGTCATCGGCAGCCACCACCACTTGGCCGGCGTTTGACAGCATGGCGCGCTGGGCCACCCGCACCACCATGGGCAATCCGGCGATGTCGGCCAGGGGTTTGTTCGGCAGTCGGCTGGACGCCATGCGCGCGGGGATCAGGACGGTGAAGTGGCCTTGGGGAGGTACCTGACGCATGCCAGTTCTTTCAGAGCGGGGGGCGCAAAGCGGCCAGTTTTTCGATTTCCTCGTCGCTCAAGGTGCGCGCTTCGTTTTCAAGCAGGATGGGAATGCCCTTGCGCACGGGGTAAGCCAAGCGGGCGCTGCGCGAGAGCAACTCCTGGGTCTCGCGGTCAAAGTCCAGCGGTCCTTTGGTGACCGGGCAGACCAGCAGTTCAAGCAGTTTGGTGTCCATGGGGGCAATGATAACGGTGCAAGCCTCGCCAAGCAGTGGCAGCAGCTGCCCGCAAGCTGTCAGCTGCAAGGATTTCAGCTGCAAGGATTTCAGCGGAAGGGTTTTTCTGCCAAACGCTGGTCCAGCGCCTGCCAAAACGCGTCTTCGGGCGTCAGCACCAAGGGCACAGCCAAGGCCCGGGGCTGGTGCTGCCAGAGCTTGGCCGCGTCTTTCTCGGTGCACAGCAAGGGGCGGTCTGTGGCCGCTGGCGCGCCATGCGCATAGTCAAAATGATCGGGCAAAGCGGTGGTGTGCTGCAGTTGCAGACCAACTGCGCGCAGCATGGCAAAAAATGCCTCAGGGCGGGCCAGACCGGCGACCGCATCGACGGGCTGACCGATCAGGCTGACCAAAGCCAGGCTGCGGCCTTGTGCATCGTGCGCCATCGGGTCCAATTGGCGCTGCGCCTGAAAGCCGCCCGGCAAGTCATTGGGGCCGGTGTGCAGCAGCAAGTCCACCGACCGGGGCCAAGGTTCGCGCAAAGGTCCGGCCGGCAATAACCAGCCATTGCCCACCCCCCGCTCGTCCATGACGCAAATTTCCAGGTCCCGCGCCAGTGCCCAGTGCTGCAGGCCGTCGTCGCACACCAACACATTGACATCGGGGTGCGCTTGCAGCAAGCCACGCCCGGCCTCTGCCCGCATGGCCGCCACCCAGACGGGGACGCCGGTTTTTTGACGGATCAGCAAGGGCTCGTCGCCCACCTCGTTGGGCAGGCTGTCGGGCATGACAGCGCGGGTGTCGCGCGTCTTGCGGCCATGGCCGCGAGAAATCACACCCACATGCCAGCCCCGTTGCTGCAAATGCTGCACCAAGGCCATGGTCAAGGGGGTTTTGCCTGCACCGCCTGCCACCACGTTGCCCACGACGATCACCGGCACGGGTAGACGATGGGCTTGCCGCCAGCCCCAGTGCCATGCCAGGGCTCTGGCCCTGAGCAAAGCGGCATGCACCCAGGAGACGGGCAGCAACAGCCAAGCAAGCAGTCCTTTATAAGTCCAGACCCTTGGCAATTGCTGGTGAAGCCAGGCGGACATGCGCATGAGGTTTCAGGAGCCCGAGGGCTCGGGCGATTGGGTGGCGAAGGTGATTTGCGACAGTCCCGTGCGGCGCGCCGCTTCCATGGCATTGACCACCGATTGGTGGCTGGCCTGCGCATCGGCGCTGATCACCAAAGTCACTTGTTGGGAGGCCAAGGGGCCCAAAACGGCAGCCAAAGCGCCCACCGAAGTGCCCTCGATGGGGGATTTATTCACCGCATATTGGCCTTTGGCGTTGACCGACAAGATTATTTGTTGAGGTCTGTTTTTTTGCTTTTGCGCGTCTGCTAAAGGCAAGGTCATGTTGATTTCGGTCAGGCGGGACCAGGTCGTGGTGAGCATCAAAAAGATCAGCACCACCAACAAAACATCGATGAAGGGGATGAGGTTGATTTCCGGCTCGGCCGAAGGGGTGCGTTTGCGAAAGTTCACAGCGGACTCGTTCAGTGGCGAATGTGGGTCAAGTGACGGGCAAATTGCTCACTGACCATCTCCATCGACAGCAACATGTTGTCCACAAGGGATCTGAAGTAGCGCCAAAATATGAGTGCGGGTATGGCCACGATCAGACCAAATGCGGTGTTGTAGAGCGCCACTGAGATACCGTAGGCCAGTTGGGCCGGTTGACTGGTGCCGGCTGTTTGGGCCGCGAAAATCTCGATCATGCCAATCACGGTACCGAGCAAGCCCAGCAAAGGGGCCGCTGATGCGATGGTGCCCAGGGCCGTCAGATAACGCTCCAGGTGTTGCCCTGCCAAGCGGCCTGCCATTTCCATGTGGGCCCGGATGTCCTCATCCGAAGCAGCGGGATTTTTTTGCAGGCAGCGCAGCCCACTGGCCAATACGGGACCTACAGCCCCTTTTTTCTCCAGTTCCAGCAAGCTTTCTTCGGGCGGTACACCGCGCCGGGTGATTTCAACTGCCATCTCCAGGGTCTGAGCAGGCATGACTTTGCGAGCTCGCAGCTGAAACAGGCGCTCAATGATCAAGGCCAAAGCCAAAATCGAGCACAAAATCAGCGGCCAAATGGGCCATCCAGCGGCTTGAATGATGGATAACAAAACAGTTCCTTCTTCGGGAGACAAAGTGACAAAAGCACGTGATTATGGACGATGGCAAGAGCCGCAGGCCTATTTTCAACACAAGGCCAGGCCGCTTTCAAGAGGTGGGTGGGGTTGTGGATAACTTTGTGAAGAAGTCTGGGCTTTGTTGCATTTTTTGAATTGTTAAGTTTGAAACGTGTTTCTTGATATGTCCATTTGTATTGAAAAAAATCAACTGAATCAAAGGCTTATGGTTTTTTCAAAAAAGTGGTGTTGGTCAATTGACTTGGCTGATGGACTCGGCGCTGCCTGTGGAAGACTAGGGGCAGCGCCTATGACGAGGCGTCTGCAGGCTGTAGGACAATCGGGCACATGAGTTTTCCAGAGATGAACAAACCCCGTGCTTGGACTGTGTCTGCGTTGTGCCGAGCGGTGGCCGATAGCCTGGATGCCCAGTTCAACCCGGTCAGCGTGCGCGGTGAGATTTCGGGGTTTTCGCGGGCGGCCAGTGGGCATTGTTATTTTTCCATCAAGGATGACACGGGCCAGATTCGTTGTGCCATGTTTCGGCGTGCTGCCAGTTTGATGGACTTTGCACCACGTGATGGCGAATTGGTCGAGGTGCGGGGTCGCTTGGGTGTTTACGAAGCCCGGGGCGATTTGCAGTTGATCGTCGAATCCATGGAGCGGGCAGGGCAGGGTGCACTTTTTGAGCAGTTTTTGCGCCTCAAGGCCAAGCTCGAAGCCGAGGGCCTGTTTGATCCGGCGCTCAAGCGCGAATTGCCCGCTCAACCGCGCGCCATTGGGGTGGTGACGTCTTTGGGAGCCGCAGCTTGGCATGACGTGATGACCGCTTTGCAGCGGCGCGTGCCACACATTCCGGTGTTGATGGCCCCAGCCCTGGTGCAGGGTGCAGGGGCTGCGGCCACGTTGGCGCTGGCCTTGCAAAACATGTACGCCCTCACCGCCGAGGACAACCCGCTGTGCCCCCCCGTGGACGTGATCTTGCTGGTGCGCGGTGGTGGCTCGATGGAAGACCTGTGGTCGTTCAACGATGAAAACCTGGCCCGGGTGATCGCCCAAAGCCCCGTGCCGCTCATTTGCGGCGTAGGGCACGAGACAGACTTCACCATCGCCGACTTCGTGGCCGATGTGCGTGCCCCAACGCCTACGGCTGCGGCCGAGATGGCTGCATCCGACCGAGGTGTGGGCCTCGAATCCCTGTCGGTGTTGGAGCACCGCTTGAGCCGGGGTTTGATTCGCCAGCAAGACCGTCAGGCACAGCGTTTGGACGCTGTGGCGGCTAGGTTGAGTGTGGGTTTGGTCCGTCAACAAGAGCGCCAGAGTCAGCGGCTGAATGTGGTGGCGTCACGGCTGGGCCGCCCGCAAGCCTTGCTGGGCCAGCACAACCAGTGGCTGGACCGCTTGGACGGTCGTTTGCAGGCCGGTGTGCGAAGTCAATGCATGGAGCAGGGTCACCAGCTCGAGCGTCTGAGCGACCGTTTGAGTTTCAATCGTGCTCAACAGGTGCCGCAACGCGCCCAGCTTTTAGAGCGGGCCGCTTTGCGCTTGTCGTCGGTGGACCCGCACCGGGTTTTGGAACGTGGTTACGCCTGGCTGAGCGACGACAAGGGCCAGGCCCTGACCCATGCCGACCAGTTTCAACCCGGCCAGAGCGTTCAGGCCACTTTGTCCGATGGCTTGGTGCCTTTGGTCGTGAAAGTCTGAGACGCCAGCGCGTTCGGGCGGGGTGGGGCCGGGAAGACGATTTCGGGTACCCCAGCATGAGGAGCCCCGGCCCCACTCCGCCCGAACGCATCGCAAACACGGCAGTGACCCTGAATACGGTAAGGGGCATCGCGCTCCCCTAAAATACGTCAAACATTTTTTCAACCCGCAACGACACAAGGACCCCTCATGGAACACACTTTGCCCGCACTGCCTTACGCGATCGACGCTTTGGCTCCTCATTACAGCCAGGAAACCTTGGAGTTTCACCACGGCAAGCACCACAACGCTTACGTTGTGAACCTGAACAACCTGCAAAAAGGCACTGAATTCGAGAGCATGTCCCTCGAAGAGATCATCAAAAAATCCAGCGGTGGTGTGTACAACAACTCGGCCCAGATCTGGAACCACACATTCTTCTGGAACTGCATGAAGCCCAACGGTGGCGGCGAGCCCACAGGCGCGCTGGCTTCAGCGATCAACGCCAAGTTCGGCAGCTACGCTGCTTTCAAAGAAGCCTTCGTCAAGAGCGCCGTGGGCAACTTCGGCTCTGGCTGGACATGGCTTGTGAAGAAAGCCGACGGCTCGGTCGACATCGTCAACATGGGCGCTGCTGGCACTCCCCTGACCACTGGCGACACCGCCTTGTTGACCGTGGACGTCTGGGAACACGCTTATTACATCGACTACCGCAACATGCGTCCCAAGTTCGTGGAGACTTTCCTCAGCAACTTGGTGAACTGGTCTTTCGCAGAGAAGAACTTCGGCTGATCGAGCCAAGCTTCAAGTCACAAAGCCCGCTGATGCGGGCTTTGTGCTTTGAGGGGCCGAAGGTGAGCGGGGCACTTTGACAAATCGCCGCTTTCGAAATGCTCTTTGACAATCCTGCGATCAACCACGGAGCTGAGAACGGGGTGGGGCCGGGCGCCGATTTCTGGTACCCCAGCATGAGGCGCCCGGCCCCACCCCGTTCTCAGCGGACCTCGCACAAACCAGAAAGTCAGCGAATCATCATCCCGCCATCGGCCACCACGGTCTGGCCGGTCACGTAATTAGCCGCCGGGCTCGCCAAAAACACCGCAATGCCGCCAATGTCATCGGCCTCACCCATGCGGCGCATAGGGGCTTGGCTGTTGTATTTGGCGCTCAGCACCGGGTCTTCGTGCAGCGCCTTGGCAAAGTCGGTCTTGATCAGGCCGGGGGCAATGCAGTTCACGCGGATGTTGTCCGGGCCCCATTCCACCGCCAGGTTGCGCGCCAGTTGCATGTCGGCCGCCTTGGACAGGTTGTAGGCGCCGATGACCGACGAGCCGTGCAAGCCGCCAATGGACGATACGATCACGATGGCCCCGTCTTTTTGGGCCTTCATGTCGGGGT
>JBIKQY010000349.1:0-3356 GCA_044349465.1 Limnohabitans sp.
GCCGAGCGCCGTTTGCACGGCCTGAACATTCAGCCGCCAGGCGCGGGCGGGTTTGCCCTTCAGACCCTCGCGGCAGGTGCCGGGGTACACGGCAGCGCTGTGCCGGGCCACGGCTTGGGCCGATTCAATCTCTTTGCGCGAGCAGCCGCAGGGGTAGGCCCAGCCTTGGTTCACCAGGTTTTGCAGGGCGGCTGCATAAGCGTCGCCGCGTTGGCTTTGCCACAGCACTGGGCCATCGGGCACGAGGCCACAGGCTGCCAGTTGTTGCAAGATGGCCTGGTCTGCCCCGGGCAAGCATCGGGGTGTGTCCACGTCTTCGATGCGCACCAACCACTGGCCGCCGTGGGTGCGAGCGTCCAGCCAACTGGCCAGCGCCGCCACCAGCGAGCCAGCATGCAAAAGGCCGGTTGGCGATGGCGCAAACCGGCCGGTGTAAACCTCAACCATGCGGGGGCAGCGGCGGGTGATCAGCGCTTTTTGAGCACGGCCAAAGCCAGCTCCAGGCCGGAGACGAAGGCGTCTTCGACCCGGTGGCCCAGGCACCAGTCGCCGCACAGGCCGATGCCTTGCGCTTTGGACCACACGAAGCTTTGGCCCAAAGGCTGGGCAGTTTTGGCGTACAGCCAGCGGTGCACCTCGGCCAGGTCGGGGGTGACGCGGATGCCGGTGATTTCGGCAAAGGCCTTGATCAGTTTGCCTTTGACGCGATCTGGGCTGTCGTTGACGTGTTCGGCTGACCACGGGGCGCTGGCCTGCACGGTCCAGCGCTCGATGCGCTCGCGCCCGGGCTTGGACGATTCGCGCGCCATCCAGGCGATGCGGTGGTGCGTGCTGCGCGCCGCGTTCCATTGCGGGCCAATGGTGATCAGGCCCGGCTGCACCGCTTGCGGATAAGCCAGCATCAGCGTCCAGCATGGGTCCACGCGCACATTTTTCAGGGGCTCGGCGAGGGTGCTTTGGCCCGAGGCCTCCAGCAAAGTCTGCGCCTGGGCGGGCGGGATGGCCAAGATCACTTGGTCAAAACCGGCATAGATGTGCTGGCCGCCGTCGTCGCTTTCGGTGTGCAGTTGCCAGCCGTTTTTCTTCAAGGGGTCGGGCGAGATGTGCGTCACGCGGGTTTGCAGTTGCACATTGCCGTCTTCGACCAAGGGGGCGGCCCAGGCTTTGACCAAGCCATTCATGCCTGGGGTGGCCACCCAGTGGCGCTCGCCCCCGGGCAGGCCCGCCTCGATCACGCGGCCATTGGGGTCGAGCACGCGCACGGCGTTGGCGCTCCACGGTTTGCACACGCCGGGGGCCGTGGCAATGGCCAGCTCAAAGCGCGGGTCGCGCACGGTGAAGTACTGCGCCCCGTGGTCAAAGCCTCCAAAGGCACTGGCGCGGGTGGACATGCGTCCCCCCAAACCGCGGCTCTTGTCGAACAAAGTGACGTTGTGGCCGGCTTGGCGCAAAGTGCGTGCGCAAGTGACGCCGGCCATGCCGACACCGATGATGGCGATGTGTGGTGTGTTCATGGGGTCACTTTAGCTGAGAAAAGGGCCTTGAAACCGCCCGGGTGGGTTATTCCCGATGTCGCTGGCGGTGGTCGTTTTCACACACGGTGCACAGGTCGCAACAGGGCCTCGCGGGTGGCAGGCCGCGCCAGTTGTTCCAGCCACCAGCGCAGGGCTTGTCCGGCGGGCGTTTGCGCGGTGTCGCGCCAGGCCAGGTGACAGGTGTTGCTGCGCGGAGTGTGAACCTGCTTGGCCACCAGCAGGCCCTGGTCGATGTAAGGCCGGGCCAGCGATTCGGGTAAAAAGCCGCCGCCCATTCCGCGCAATTGCGCTTCGAGTTTGCTCGGCATGTCGGGTACGGTGAACACGTCTTGCCCGCCTTGCAGACCGATGGTCAGGCCCGTGCCCCGGCTGACCGAGTCGGCCACGGCCACGGCGCGGTGTTGCTGCAAGAGGGCGTCCGTCAGTGGCTCGGCAGCCTGGGCCAGCGGGTGGTGCGGGGCCACGGCATACACAAAGGTGATCTCGCCGAGCACCGCGTGCCGCAGGTCGGTTTTCAGGCCTGGCTCCAGCACTACGCCCAGCGCCAGATCGGCCTGCCCCGAGGTGAGCGCGGCCAGCGTGCCCGACAGGGTTTCGTAGCGCAGCCGCAGCCGGGTGGGTGCACCCAGCGCCAAAAAGCTGGCGCACAGGTCCATGACCACGCTGCGCGAGACGATGGAGTCCACCGCCACGGTGAACACCGCTTCCCAGCCCGTGGCCACGCGGCGCACGCGGTTGGCCACCGCGTCCATGTCGTCGAGCAAACGGCTGGCTTCGCGCAGCAACTCGCGGCCAGCAGCCGTGGGCACCGCTTGGCGGGCAGTGCGGTCAAACAACAGCACATCGAGCGCGTCTTCGATCTGGCGCACCCGGTAGGTCAGGGCACTGGGCACCAGGTTCAGGCTGCGGGCGGCGGCGGCAAAGCTGCCTTGCTGGCCAATGGTTTGCAGCATCAGCAGGGCTTCGGGTGTGAGCCAGTCGCGTGGGGTTTGCATGGTTGTGGCCTTATCGTTGAAATTATTTGAATGATGCCAGCAAACAGCAGCAATGCTTCAAGGGTGTGAGACCGTTAAAGTTCACCCATCGCAAGCGGCGGGAGCCGCAGCCCACTGACCAGGAAATAAACCATGCTGACCCTGCGCAAATCCTCCGAACGCGGCTATGCCGACCACGGCTGGCTCAAATCGTTCCACAGCTTTTCTTTTGCCAACTACTTTGACCCGGCGCACATGGGGTTTGGCAATCTGCGCGTCATCAACGAAGACCGCATCGCCCCCGGCACCGGTTTTGGCACGCACGGCCACCGCGACATGGAAATCATCAGCTACGTGCTGTCGGGCAACTTGGCCCACCAAGACAGCATGGGCAATGTGAAGGGCATTCCACCCGGTGATGTGCAGCGCATGAGCGCGGGCAGAGGCGTGCAACACAGCGAGTTCAACCACGCCAAAGGCGAGCAGACCCACTTTTTGCAAATCTGGATCGAGCCCAATGTGACGGGCATTGACCCCGGTTATGAGCAAAAAACCGTGCCCGAAAGCGCCAAACGCGGTCAGCTGGCTTTGGTGGCTGCGCCTGCATCGGACGCCCGGGCTGCCGCGCACGCGGTTGAAATCCACGCCGATGCCCGCATGTACGCAGGCCTGTTCAATGGCTCGGAAAGTACGGTGTTGAACATGAACCCGGCGCGCAAAACCTATGTTTTTTTGGTGCGCGGTGCGTTGCAGGTCAACGGCCAAGCACTCAATGCGGGCGATGCGGCCATGCTGCAGGCCGAGTCTTCATTGGCTTTGGGCGCAGGCCAGGACGCCGAAGTCCTGG
>JBIKQY010000048.1:0-11430 GCA_044349465.1 Limnohabitans sp.
TTGCCGTTGACCGTCAACGCCACCGGGCCCCTCGGAGTACCTGCCAGCAACCCGCCTTCACCCGAAACCTCAGCAGCGCTCTTCGCCAAGGCTGAGGCGTCTGCACCCTCTCAAGGCCCTAACTTGAGCGTCGCCTCAAAAGAACCCGCCACCAAGCCAGCGGTACCGCAGCCCGAGCGCATCGCCAACGCCACCATGGCCTTGCCCGAGATGGCCTTGGGCTCGCTGCCCCCCTCGGCCTTGTTGAGCTACCGTCTCAGTGGCCAGGAAAAAGGCATCAATTACCAAGCCTCAGGCGAGTTACGCTGGCAGCGCAACGACAGCGCCTACGCCATGAGCCTGTCGGTCAAGGCATTTTTGCTGGGCTCCAGGCACTGGCGCAGCGTGGGTCAAATCAACAGCACCGGGCTGGCACCCACCCGTTTTTCTGACAGCTGGCGCAGCGAACGGGCCGCCCACTTTGACCGCCCGAACCAGCGCATCGTGTTCAGCAGCAACGCCCCCACGGAACCCTTGCAACCCGGCGCACAAGACCAGGTCAGCCTGTATGCGCAGTTGGCCGCCGCCATGGCCCAATCCGGTCAGCGGATGCCCCCCGGCACCCGCTTGCAAATCCAGACGGCGACCGTGCGTGACGCCTTGCCTTGGCTCTTGACGCTGGAAAAACTGGAGACGCTTCAAATAGACGGTCAAAGCGTGCAAGCGGTCAAATGGGTGTGTCAGCCGCGCAACCGCTTTGATGCCCAAGTCGAGTTATGGGTCTCGGCCGCACACGACTGGCTGCCTGCACGCATTCGCATCACCCAAGTCAGCGGCAATTTCATTGACCTGCAGCTGACCGGGCGCGTCACCTTGGGTGACTTGCCGCCCGTGCAGTGACCCAGACCCCAGTCGATCCGTGCCCACTAAAAACCACACCCACTTGAAGTTGTTACATGTGGACCCACTTGCAAGCCAGAAGTTGAGGGAGAATGAACGCATGAACCTGTTGTACGAATCTGAAACCTTTGCCGTGATGCACATGCTGGCCAATGCGCCGGTCGAAACATCAACAGTCAGCAGCCCGCCTCAGTTGGAGCGGCATGGTTTTGAAATCGTGGACAAACGCTCGGGCAAAGAGGTTTATCTGGACGGCTCTTGGGCCGAGATGTTCCAGCAGCAAATTCAGGCATGGCAACAGCACACGCCCACCCAAGAAGAAGTCGAAGACACGCTCGAAGGCTACACGGGCTTGGCCCAGCAGCCGGTTGTGGTGCACTGAACGGCAATCAGGCCTTGGCCACCCGCCGCGTCACCCAGGTGAACAGCGGCCCCACAATCAGCAGCACGGCCACCAACCGGCACACCTGAAAAGCCGTGACCACCGGCACACCCAGCTGCAGCACCTTGGCCGTGATGGCCATCTCTGTGATCCCACCGGGCGCGGTGCCCAAGACCATCATGGCCGGGTGCAAGCCCGTGCCCCACGCCAGGGCCATGCCAAACAGCACCGATGCACCCATCATCCACACCGAACCCCAGGCCACTGAAGCCAACCAGCGGGGTGCCGTTTTGACGAATTCGCGCCGAAACCGGATGCCCAAGCTCACGCCGATGACCAACTGGGCAGCGTTGGTCAGCGCGTTGGGCACAGCCGACCATTCCCAGCCCGCCAAGGTCACCGCCATGGAAGTCAGGAGCGAACCCATGAACCATGGGTTGGTGCGGCCCAACTTCAGCATCACCCAGCCGCCAGCCGCCGTGAGCACGCCCAACCACAGCAAACCCGGCCATTGCGCCAGGCGTGGGCCCGGCAACAAAGAAGCATCCACCGTCAAACCCCACTGGTGCTGTGCCCACTGCATGCCAAACGGTACGGCAATCACCACCATCACCAGGCGCATGCTGTGCGCCGCCGCGACCAAATCGGTGCGCGCCCCATAACGCTCGGCCAGCAGCGTCATCTCGGACGCACCGCCAATCGAGCCAGAAAAATACGTGGTGGCCAGCAGTGCGCGGGGCGATAAGTGCGACAACTCCGTGCCATGCCGGCGCTGCAACCACAGGCCAAACAAGGCCCCCAGCGCCAGCGCCCACACCACGGCCAGCGCAATGGCCCACCACTGGGCCAGCACCAAGGCGCTGACCTGAGGCGTGAAGTACAGGCCCAGCGCGGCCCCGATGACCCACTGACCGCTGTTGCGCAAAAGGTTCGCGCTGTGCGTGGGTGCGCCCAAAATGGACGCCAGCGCCGTGATCAGCAAGGGCCCCAGCATCCAGGGAATAGGTGTGCCCAGCCAGACGCACCCTTGTGCCGCCAGCCAGGCGGCGGCCAAAGTGCCCAGGGTGCGCGGCCAGAATTTCAAGCGCGCACCCCGGCCCCCATGGCCCAGCGCATCAGGCGTGACGGCGGATGCTGTCAGCGACCGTCTGCACGATCTGGTCGATGTGCGCGTCTTCTACGATGTAGGGCGGGCAAATGACAATGTTTTCACCCGCAGGACGCACCCACACCCCTTTGTGGAAGCAGTCCATGAAGATGTCATAAACGCGTTTGCCGGGCGAACCTGGAATGCTGGCCAGCTCCACCGCCCCGGCCAAGCCCAAGGTGCGGATGCCAACCACGTTGGGCAAACCCTTCATGGCGCTGTGCATGGCGTCGCCCAGCTTCATGCCTTGCTGGCCCGCGCGCGCAAACAGGTTTTCTTCCTTCATCAAGTCGAGCGTGGCAATGGCGGCCGCGCAAGCCACAGGGTGACCCGAATAGGTGTAACCGTGGAAGAACTCGATCGCATGCGCAGGCGAGTTGGCGTTCATCATCGCGTCATAGATGAAGTCACGGCAGATCACGCCGCCCAGCGGAATGACGCCGTTGGTCACCGCCTTGGCGAAGTTCAGCATGTCGGGCACCACACCGTAGTAGTCGGCACCAAAGTTCACGCCCAAACGGCCAAAGCCGGTGATGACCTCGTCAAAAATCAGCAAGATGCCGTGCTTGTCACAAATCTCGCGCAGGCGCTTCACGTAGCCTTGGGGCGGGATGTACCAGCCCGCGCTGCCCGCAATCGGCTCCACGATCACAGCGGCAATATTGCTCGGGTCGTGCAACACCAAAATACGGTTTTCCAGCTCCAGCAGCGGGTCTTCGGCCCACACCGGTTCTTCGTGGTGGATGTAGGCGTGGTTCACCGGGTCGTGGATGAAGCGCATGTGGTCCACACGCGGCAGCAGCTGCGCGCCATAAACCTTGCGGTTGGCGGGCAGGCCGCCCACGCTCATGCCGCCGAAGTTGACGCCGTGATAACCCTTTTCACGGCCAATGAACACGTTGCGATGGCCTTCACCCCGGGCGCGGTGGTAGGCCAGCGCCACTTTCAGGGCCGTGTCAGCCGCTTCCGAGCCGGAGTTGCAAAACAGCACCTTGTTCAGGTCGCCTGGGGCCATGTCGGCAATCATCTGCGCCGCTTTGAAGGCCTTGTCGTTGCTGGCCTGAAACGCCGTGGCGTAGTCCAGTGTGTCCAGCTGCTTTTTGATGGCTTCGTTGATCGGGCGGCGGTTGTGGCCTGCGCCCACGCACCAGAGGCTGGAGATGCCGTCGATCACCTTTTTGCCGTCGTGGGTGGTGAAGTGCATGCCTTCTGCGCCCACGAACACGCGCGGGTCTTGCTTGAAGGTGCGGTTGGGGGTGAAGGGCAACCACTGGTTGTCCATGTTCAGGTCGGTGTGGGCCAAGGCTAATGCTCCTGATTTATTGCAACAAACAAGCCTGACAGTTTACGCCTGCCAAGGGCACAACGATAGAGCCAGCAGCGGGGGGGCTGTCCAGCACCGGACAGCGACATACCCAGCACGGCAAAGTGCGGTCTCTACAATAGCCACCTCTCAAGCCGCTCGCCTGACGCGAGCGATTTTCGCAAGCATTCCACCACATGACCACCACCTACATCCTGACCCTCTCCTGTCCTGACCGCACCGGCATCGTGCATGCAGTCTCGGGTTTTTTGCTGGAGCGCGGGGGGAACATCGAAGAAGCGGCCCAATACAACGACCACGACACGGGTCTGTTTTTCATGCGGGTTCAGTTTGCCTGTGAGCAGGCGAACGCCGACACGCTGAAGACGCAGTGGGGCGAATTTGCCCAGACGTTTGACATGAAATGGGACCTGCACGCCACCGCCCAGCCCATGCGCACCGTGATCATGGTCAGCAAAGACGGCCACTGCCTGAACGATCTGCTGTTCCGCTGGAAGAGTGGCCTGCTGCCGCTCGATATCCGCGCCATCGTCAGCAACCACCGTGAGTTTTACCAACTGGCGGCCAGCTACAACGTGCCTTTTCACCACATTCCGGTGACCGCCGCCACCAAACAACAGGCAGAAGCCAAGCAGTACGAGATCATCCAGGCCGAGGGTGCGGAGCTGGTGGTGTTGGCCCGTTACATGCAAATCCTCTCCGACGACCTGTGCCGCAAGTTGGCCGGTCGGGCCATCAACATCCACCACAGCTTTTTGCCCAGCTTCAAGGGGGCCAAGCCCTATTACCAGGCGCACGACCGGGGCGTGAAACTGATCGGCGCCACCGCCCATTACGTGACGGCCGATCTGGACGAAGGCCCGATCATCGAGCAAGATGTGGCCCGTGTGGACCACAGCAAAACGGTGGAAGACCTGACAGCCCAAGGCCGCGACACCGAAAGCCAGGTGCTGGCCCGAGCCGTGAAATGGCACAGCGAACACCGCGTGTTGATCAACGGTCACAAGACAGTGATCTTCAAATAGCCCCAGTTTCATCGCCTCCGCTCCAACCGAACCCAACCCCATGTCCGCCACCCACGCATCACGCATCCCACCCATCCAATGCCTGCTGACCTTTGAGGCCTTGGCGCGGTTGCGAAGCGTGACCCAGGCGGCCGAGGAGCTGTGCGTGACGCCCAGTGCCGTGAGCCACCGCGTCAAGCAACTCGAGCAGATCATTGGCACCAAACTGTTTGGCCGAGCCGATTTTTCACTCACCACCGAAGGCAACGAATACCTGGCCCATGTACGCGAGGGCCTGGTGGCGCTGCAGCGCTTTCCCAGCGCCAGCAACACGCCGGGCAGGCGCAAGCTGCGCCTGGCGGTCACACCCACTTTTGCCCGCTCGGTGCTCATGCCTCGGCTCAAGCATTTCCTGGACGCTTACCCCGAAATCGACATCACGCTCCAGGTCAGCATTCCCCTGCTGGACGTCGTGGCCGAAGACGCCGACCTGATGGTGCGTTTTGGCACCGGCCGCTATTCGGATGTGGAACACATTTGTTTGGCCAAAGACGACGTCACCCCCTTGGCATCGCCCGCCTGGTTGCGCGAAAACGGCCCTTTTGCCAGCGCCGAAGACCTTCAGGGACAGCCCCTGCTGCGCAGCCCCCTGGAGCCTTGGCGCACCTGGTTCGCAGCGCATGACCTCGACTGGCCCGAGCCGATCGATGGCTCTTCCTTCAACGACATCGGCCTGATGTGCGATGCCGCGGCCCAGGGCCTGGGCATCGGCCTGATCCGCACCAAACTCGGCGCACCTTGGTTGGAAAGCGGCCAACTGGTGCGCCTGTTCGAGCGCAGCGTGCCCAGCCCCCACGCCCACTACCTGTGCTGGCGCACCGGCACCATGGAGCGCTGGGAATGCGCCACGTTTGCAGACTGGTTGAAAAAAGCACTGGCTTGAAAGCAAATGGGGACGCTTAAAGTGACATCTCGTTGGATACGTCATGAATTAGCCCGCCATACCTGAGTGAGTCATACCGGGCTTGACCCCGGTATCCAGTCTGTTGGATTTTTTTTAACGCACGGGTACATGGACCCCGGATCTTCGTCCGGGGTGACAACTTCAAATGTCGCTGCCACCTTAGGCTAAATTCACAAGATCTTCAAAGATTCTTCAGCCCCCTGTGCCTGGCTAGGGCGTACAGTGGGGGTCCTCTTTCAAGGTTTTGAATGCCATGAGCGCCAACACCCCCGCCGAAACACAGCAATTGACCGCCACCGAACGTGCCGAGCGCCAACGCGTTGTGGTGCAAGCCTTGGGCCGGGTGCTGCCGTCTGACGCCATCCTCTACACCCCCGAAGACACCACGCCCTACGAGTGCGACGGCCTGACCGCTTACCGCGAGCGGCCCTTGGTGGTGGCGCTGCCCGAGACCGAAGCGCAGGTGCAAGCCGTGCTCAAAGCCTGCCACGCCCTGCAAGTGCCCGTGGTGGCCCGTGGCGCGGGCACGGGTTTGTCGGGCGGGGCCATGCCGCACCGCATGGGCGTGACGCTGTCGATGGCGCGCTTCAACCAGATCAAAACCGTTGACCCTGTGAGCCGCACAGCGGTGGTGCAGTGCGGCGTGCGCAACCTGGCCATCAGCGAGGCGGCCGCGCCCTATGGCCTCTATTACGCGCCCGACCCGTCCAGCCAGATCGCCTGCACGATCGGCGGCAATGTGGCCGAAAACTCGGGCGGGGTGCACTGCCTCAAATACGGCCTCACGGTGCACAACGTGCTCAAAGTGCGCGGCTTCACCGTCGAAGGTGACCCGATTGAATTTGGCAGCGATGCCCTGGACACCTCCGGCTACGACCTGCTGGCCGTGTTGGTGGGCAGTGAAGGCATGCTGGCCGTGACCACAGAAGTCACCGTCAAACTGGTGCCCAAGCCGCAATTGGCGCGCTGCATCATGGCCAGCTTTGACGACGTGCGCAAAGCGGGCGACGCGGTGGCTGCCGTCATTGCGGCGGGCATCATTCCGGCGGGGCTGGAGATGATGGACGGCCCCATGACCATCGCGGTCGAAGACTTTGTGCATGCAGGCTACGACCTGAGCGCAGCGGCGATTTTGCTGTGCGAGAGCGACGGCACACCCGAAGAAGTGGAAGAAGAAATCGGCCGTATGAGCGCGGTGCTGCGCGACTGTGGGGCCACGGCCATTTCGGTCAGCCGCGACGAGGCCCAGCGCCTGAAATTCTGGAGTGGCCGCAAAAACGCCTTCCCGGCCTCGGGCCGCATCAGCCCCGACTACATGTGCATGGACTCGACCATCCCGCGCAAGCGCCTGGCCGACATCTTGCAAGCCATTTCCGAGATGGAAACCAAATACGCGCTGCGCTGCTTGAACGTGTTCCACGCAGGCGACGGCAACCTGCACCCGCTGATTTTGTTTGATGCAAACGACGCCGACCAACTGCGCCGCTGCGAGCTGTTTGGTGCCGAGATTCTGGAAACCAGCGTGGCCATGGGCGGCACGGTGACGGGCGAACACGGCGTGGGCATCGAAAAAGTGAACAGCATGTGCGTGCAGTTTTCTGCCGAAGAAAACGAGCAGATGTTCGCCGTCAAACGCGCTTTTGACCCGCTGGGCTTGCTCAACCCCGGCAAGGTGATCCCGACACTCAACCGCTGCGCCGAATACGGGCGCATGTTGGTGCGGGCGGGGGCGATCAAGCACCCGGAGCTGGAGCGTTTTTGAGGTCTTGGCCAAGACCTCAATAAACCGACATCAGTCGAGTCCGCGCACCACCTGCATGGCTTCTTCGATGCGCTCCACGGGGTAAATTGTCAGGCCCTCAAAAGCTTTGTCGTTCTTCTTGGGGGCATTCGCCTTGGGCACCACCGCCACCTTGAAGCCCAGCTTGGCCGCTTCTTTCAGGCGGTCTTGTCCACGCGGTGCAGGGCGCACTTCTCCGGCCAAACCCACCTCGCCAAAAGCGATGAAGCCCTTGGGCAAAGCTTTGCCGCGCAAACTGCTCGTGATCGCCAGCATCACCGCCAAGTCGGCGGCAGGCTCGCTGATGCGCACACCGCCCACCGCATTCACGAACACATCCTGGTCCATGCAGGCCACACCCGCATGGCGGTGCAGCACCGCCAGCAGCATGGCCAGGCGGTCGCGGTCCAGGCCCACGCTCAAACGCCGGGGTGATGGGCCGCCGCTGTCCACCAGCGCCTGAATTTCGACCAGCAGCGGGCGGGTGCCCTCGAGCGTGACCATCACGCAGCTGCCGGGCACGGGCTCGGCGTGTTGGCTCAAGAAAATGGCGCTGGGGTTGCTCACGCCCTTGAGGCCTTTTTCGGTCATGGCGAACACGCCGATTTCGTTCACCGCGCCAAAGCGGTTCTTGATGGCACGGATGAGGCGGAAGTTCGAATGCGTGTCGCCTTCAAAGTACAACACCGTGTCCACCATGTGCTCCAGCACGCGGGGGCCAGCCAGCGCACCTTCTTTGGTGACGTGGCCGACCAGCACGATGGTGGTGCCGGTGGATTTGGCGGTGCGCGTCAGGTGCGCCGCGCATTCGCGCACTTGCGCCACCGAGCCGGGGGCGCTGGTCAATTGGTCTGAGTACACCGTCTGGATCGAGTCGATGATGGCGATGCCCGGTTGGCGCGATTGCAGCGTGTGCAGGATCTTTTCAAGCTGGATCTCGGGCAGCACCGGCACCTGCGAATCGGGCAAGCCCAAGCGGCGCGAGCGCATGGCCACTTGCGCGCCACTTTCTTCACCCGTCACATACAAGGTGTTCATGCCGCTGCGCTGCAGCGCATCCACCGCTTGCAGCAGCAAGGTGGATTTGCCGATGCCCGGGTCACCGCCGATCAGCACCACACCCCCTTCGACCATGCCGCCGCCCAGCACGCGGTCAAGCTCGTCGATGCCGGTGGGATGACGCTCAAAGTCGGCCGCTTCAATCTGGGCCAGCGGCAATACCTCGGACGTGGGGGCCAAAGAGGCGTGCACCGAGCCAAAGCGGTTTTTGCCGCCTGCGGGTTCGGCCGAGGCTTCAATCAAGGTGTTCCAGGCGTTGCAGCTGGGGCATTTGCCCATCCAGCGGGCGCTGGTGCCGCCACATTCGGTGCAGGTGAATATCGATTTGTCTTTGGCCATGGTGGAGATTGTGCCTTTGGGCAGGCGCGTGTGTCGGACCTGAAGGCACCGACCACCAAAGAAAGACATCTCCCCGTTGGTTGGGCTTGATGGTCTGAGGTGGCGACCTTCGCACTCTTGATCCGGCCCAATGAAGTTTGAATGACCCATGTTGTTGTCGACCATGTGGATCTATTGGTCTTTGTAGGAGCCCACCCTGTGGGCGAAGGCTTGCAGGGCGTGTTCCATGCCCATCGCCCACAGGGTGGGCTCCTACGAAAAAGCGATCCCTTTCATGTTGTTCAATACTTCCAGGAGGCGAATCAATAAGACAGAATTTCACCATCCCTCACGGCAGAGGGTTACGGCTGGAGCCAAGCCTGTACAAACTCGCGCGTGATGTCAGTCGCACTCAGGCTGCGCGCACTCGCTGCGTTTTGTCCAGCCCAAAGGGGCGTGAAGTCGCTGCTGCCTTGCGCTTCGGCGGCAGTGCGCAAGGGTGCAATGGCCGCTGTGGCCAAAGGGAATGCGGGAGCCGCTTCATTCAAAGGCCCCAATTCACGCATCAAACGGTTGACGATGCCACGCGCCGGACGGCCGCTGAACAAGGTGGTCAAGGCGGTGTGCTGAGCGGCAGGTGACTGCAAGGCCGCACGGTGCAGCGCGCTGGTGCCCGCTTCGTGGCTGCACAAATAGGCCGTGCCAATTTGCACACCCGAAGCGCCCAGCTGCCGGGCCGCCACCACGGCTTGGGCCGTGCCCACGCCACCCGCAGCGATCACCGGCACATCCACGGCTTGCACAATTTGGGGCAACAAGGCGAAAGAGCCCAATTGCGTGCTCAGGTCGTCCGTCAAAAACATGCCCCGGTGGCCTCCTGCCTCCAGCCCCTGGGCGATGACCGCGTCGACGCCATTCGCCTGAAGCCAGACCGCTTCTTTCACGGTGGTGGCAGACGAGAGCACAAGGCAGCCCCAGCTTTTGACTCGGGCCAGCAAATCGGGGGCGGGCAGACCAAAGTGAAAACTCACCACCGCCGGACGAAAAGCCTCCAGCACATCGGCACTGTCATGGCCAAAGGGCACGCGCCCCGGCCCGCCAGACATGTGCGACGGGTCCAGCCCAAACTCGCGGTAATACGGGGCGAGGGCCTGCTGCCAACGGGCTTGGGCTTGCGGCGACGTTGTGGGCGGCGTGTGGCAAAAAAAGTTGACGTTGTAGGGCGCACGGGTGGCCGCCGTCAACGCCTGGAGTTCAGCCTGCAGGGCGTCTGGGCTGAGCATGGCTGCGGGCAACGCCCCCAGCCCCCCCGCCTGGCACACGGCCAAAGCCAAGCGGTGGTTTTGTGCGCCCGCCATGGGAGCCTGAAAAATGGGCGCTTTCAGCCCTAAGTGTTGGAAGACATGTGACATGGGGCCCACTTTAATGCCTGAGCGGCCAGTCTGCATGCATGCAAGTCATCAGGCAGCCAGTTGGCGGGGGAACTCTTCGCGCAGCAGCCCCTTGATTTCATGGCGCAGCGCATCCACGGCGATGGGCTTGGACACATACCCATCCATGCCTGCGGCCAAATAACGCTCCTTGTCACCCTTGAGGGCATTGGCCGTTACGGCAATGATGGGCGTGCGTTTGAGATTCTGGTTTTTCTCCAGCGTGCGGATAATTTCAGCGGCTTCCACCCCACCCATTTCGGGCATGTGGATGTCCATCAAGATCAAGTCAAATTCACGGGTTGAAAAAGCCTCAATGGCCTCAATGCCGTTTTTGGCGATGCTGACCTCGTAACCCATGCGCTGCAACAAAATGGTCTCCAAGGTCTGGTTGATCGGCGTGTCCTCGACCAGCAAAATGCGCTGCGACCTGAATGCAGTCTCGGGTGCGGTTGGAGGGACTGGCGCAGAAGCGTCCATCGTGCGTGTCAAGGTGTTTAAAAGGCTCACCAATTCGTTGCCTGCGATCGGTTTGACCAAAAAACCCTGGATGCCTTGTGGGTCGAGCTGCTCTTGGCTGATTTGCTCGCTCAGCGCACCCATCATGATGATGGGCATTTGCGTCGCAGAAAACAGTTGCCTCAACTGGGCAGCCAGCGCAAAGCCATCGATATCAGGCATGTTCACATCAATCAGGGCGCATCGGGCTTGGCGCAGTTGTGGTGAATGCAGCGCCTGTGCAGCACCGTCCACAGCAGCGGTATTGAGTCCCAAGCTTTGCAGCTGATGACTGAGCACCTTGCGGCTGCTGGCGTTGTCATCCACCAACAAGAGCGTTTGTCCCGCCCACGATGCGGCCAAGGTTTGCGCGTTGGCCGGTGCGTCGACCAAGGTGTGCAACTGCACATGAAAACTGAAGGCGCTGCCATGCCCGAGTTGACTGCTCACGCTGATGTCGCCCCCCATCATGCGCACCAGGCTTCGACTGATGGCCAGGCCCAAGCCTGTGCCGCCAAATCGGCGCACGGTGCTGGAGTCGGCTTGGGTGAACACATCAAAAATCAGGGCCTGCTTGTCGATCGCGATGCCGATTCCGGTGTCTTTGACGGTGAACTGCAGCCAGACGCCATCGCGGTTCGGTGG
>JBIKQY010000350.1:0-3352 GCA_044349465.1 Limnohabitans sp.
GGCAGCTGTGAGATATCGAGCCTGAATTCGTAGCGAAGGCGCTGGCGAGCGTCTGGGTCCAGGCTCTGGGCATCGGCAATTTTCCAGGCCGATTGGCGACGAATCACACTCAGGGCCTCGCCCAAGGTTTCAAAATTTTGTGAAATGCTGCCCGCCAAGCCTGTGCCGGAAATCGGCTCGCTGGAGACATTCAAACGCCAGCGGCGGGTCAAAGGCTGAAAAGCCAGGCGGTAGTAGCGGCTGGAAGCGCCGATTTTTTTATCGGTCCAGTACCAGCGATCACGCAACACTTCGGCTTCGGCCACAAAGTGCACTGCCAGGCCTTTGATGAGGGCGTCTTCCACCGCCGGCCCCAGCTCCAGTTTGAGCTGGACATTGAGCAGCAGGGCATTGTCCTTGCGCACTGGCATGAGCTCGGTCAGCTCCACACTGGAGGTTTGCGCCCATGCCCCGCCACAGCACAGCAAGGTCATGACCAAAGCACGGGTCAACCAAGCGCCAAGCTCAATCCCGAATCTTCTCCAGCAGTGCGTAATAAAAACCGTCATGTTCACCCAGTGCATTGTGCTTGACTGGAAGGCCCATGGGTATTTTGCCGGGTATCAAATGTCCTGGTGAGGGCAGCATTCGTGCATCGGTGTTGCGCTGAAGAAACGCTTGCACGGTATCGTCTCCCTCGGATCGGAAAACCGAGCACGTGCAATAGAGCAAACGGCCCCCTGGCGTCAGCAAAGGCCAAAGGGCCTTGAGCAGTTGTGCCTGTGTTTGGGCCAGCTGTGCACTGTCGCCAGGGCGGCGCAGCCAGCGCACATCGGGGTGCCTGCGCACGATGCCAGAGGCCGTGCAGGGCGCATCCAGCAAGATCGCGTCAAAGGCCACACCGTCCCACCACTGCGCAGGCTGTGCCGCATCGGCAGCTCGGACATGGGCACGGGCCTGGGCTTGAGCACCCAGGCGTTGCAGGTTGTCTTCGATGCGTTGGCACCTTACGGCGTCCACATCCAGCGCCAAGATCTGCGCGTTGGGGTAGCAAGCCAGCAAGTGCCCTGTTTTGCCGCCCGGAGCCGCGCAGGCATCCAGAATGCGCCAGGGGCCCTCAGCCTCGAGGCCTTGCAACAGCAAAGGGGCTGCCACTTGTGCGGCGGCATCTTGCACCGACACATGGCCCAACTCAAAACCGGGCAACTGGTGCACAGGCACTGCGCGCTCTAGTTGCAAACCCGATGCACCCACCGGCTTGGCGGCCAAACCGATGGCCAGCAGCTGCGCCTGGTAATCGGCCACGCTGTGCTGACGGGTGTCCACGCGCAAGCTCATTGGGGCTGGTTGTTGCGCCATGTCCAGCAGTTTTTGCCAGTCCTCGGGGTATTCTTCCTGCACACGCGCCACCCACCAACGCGGGTGGTTCCACCTTGCTTGGGGGTCGCTATCGGTGTCTGCCACCAGGGCCTCTCGCTCGCGCAGAAAACGGCGCAAACAAGCGTTGATAAAACCGCTTTGGTTTTGCGTCTGCCTTTGTTGTCGGGCAGCCTCGACCGCTTGGTTGACCAAGGTGTGCACCGGATAGGGCGCGCCATCGCCCTGCCAGCCCAAGGCCAGGGCGGTGCACAACAAGGCATCGACCGCAGGAGGGGGCGCTTTGCTGGCCAAGCGCTCGCGCAGCGCCATGGCCCGACCCCATTGCCGCATCACCTGAAAGGCCAGGGCTTGAACACCCGGGCGCAACTCGGGCGGCACGCTGGCCAGTTCTGCGGTCAGGGAGCGCCCAGCCCGCACCGCCTGGACCACCGCCGCCGTGGCTTGCAGTTGCCGCGACAATGTCACCGAGGTCGCGTTGCCAGGATGGCCTGTTGCTGGGTTGCTGGGGCTTTTTTTGCGGTCCGCGACTGGCTTGGCGTCACCTTGCACATGGTGTGACATGGGCTTTTGCGTCGGGGACTTGTGTACTGCAGGCTTTGGGATCATTGCGTCGAATTTCAGGTGGAGGCCATGGTCAAGTCCATGCGCACAGCAGGTTTGAAGTTCAAACGCCGAGCCAGCCAAGAAGCCGGACGCATGTTCAAAGCATCGTTGTAGGCACTGACGGCCACATGGTAAGGAATCATGGCGGCAGGCAATGTTTGGCGCATGCGGTTCAATGCGATGTCCAGGTCGGGGCGGATGGCCTCAGGGGCTTGTTGCTGCAACAAACGGATTTCGCTGACCAACTGCAGGTGCTGGCTGATCACTTGCTTTTGTACCCCTTCGTCCAAGGGCTGCAAGCGGGCCTGCGTGAGGGCGTCGAGCATCTGGTCGCTGGCGCTTTGCACCGCTTGCAATTCTTGCGCCTCTGCCTCGCCCACCAGGCTTTGCCTGGCCGCCAATCCCCCTTGCAAACGCACCAACAATCTCAGCCACACGGCGTCCACACTGCTCCATTGGCGCACCACTTCGGAGCGCAAGCGCACCAACCGGTTGTGCGCACCCACCGACCAGAACAGGCACAAGGCCAGCACCACACCCACCACCAGAGCACCCATGTTGCATTCCTCGCAGGTTAAATATCCAAAAAAGAACAGCCCCTGACCACATGGCGGTACAGGGGCTGAATGGGCTCACCGCTCAAGCGGTGAATGCATCGCTCAGGCGGCTTCGCCAGCGTCGGTGACGGTGTCTTCAGCCGTGTCACCGGCCAAGTCCGCTGCTTCTGCATCGGCAATGGCTTTGCGTTCGGCGTCGTCCATGGCGTCCTTGACAGCACGGGCTTTGTGATAAGCCAAACCTGTACCGGCAGGGATCAAGCGACCGACGATCACGTTTTCCTTCAGACCGCGCAACTCGTCGCGCTTGCCCATGATGGCCGCTTCGGTCAACACGCGGGTCGTTTCCTGGAAGGAAGCGGCCGAGATGAACGAGTCGGTCGACAAAGAGGCCTTCGTAATACCCAGCAACAAGTTGCTGAAGGTCGCGGGGATCTTGCCTTCGCGCTGCAAAGCGTCGTTGGTGTTGAGCATTTCGGAGCGCTCCACCTGCTCACCGGAGATGTAGTTGGACTCGCCGATGTTCTCGACCACCACGCGGCGCAGCATCTGACGAACAATCACTTCGATGTGCTTGTCGTTGATCTTCACGCCTTGCAGGCGGTAAACGTCCTGCACTTCGTCCACGATGTAGCGGGCCAGCTCTTCGATGCCCAACAAACGCAAGATGTCTTGTGGGTCGGCTGGGCCGTCCACAATGCTCTCGCCCTTGTTGACCACTTGGCCTTCGTGCACCAGGATGTTCTTCTCTTTGGGGATCAGTTCATCCCAGACCTTGCCTTCAGGGTCGGTGATCTGCAAGCGGACCTTGCCTTTGGTCTCTTTACCAAACG
>JBIKQY010000049.1:0-11393 GCA_044349465.1 Limnohabitans sp.
CCTTGTGTCTTCGTAGGAGCCCACCCCGTGGGCGATTGGTTTGCCTTGGCGGTGCACATGCAATCGCCCACAGGGGTGGGCTCCTACGAACAGCCCTCATGCATTGTGTCTGCGTAGGAGCCCACCCCGTGGGCGATTTCCCTATTTTCAATTCCGGATTTTTTGGGTAGCCTGTCCCTTCAGGGAGAGCGCAAAAAAATGGACGACACGAAACCTCATGCGCATCGGTTGCGCACGGGCCGCTTTTCGCAGCCCGGACAGATTTACATGGTCACGATGATCACCGCCGAGCGCCGACGCATTTTTGATGATTTTTCTGCTGCGCGTGTGCTGATTCAAATCCTGAAAGCAGAAAGTGACAAGCACCGGGCTTCAACTTTGGCGTTTGTGGTCATGCCCGATCACTTGCATTGGTTGATGCAGTTGGGCGAGTCGACGGCGCTGGGTCAAAGTGTGCGTGGCATCAAATCGATCACGACTCACCGTTTGGGCCAGCCGGTTTGGCAGCGGGGTTACCACGATCATGCGGTGCGGCGCGAAGAGGACATCAAGTCGTTGGCACGCTATGTCATTGCCAACCCTGTTCGTGCGGGTTTGAGCTATTCGGTGGGTTCTTATCCGCATTGGGATGCGGCTTGGCTCTGACGCTTCCTTAGCAATCGCCCACAGGGGTGGGCTCCTACGAACAGCCATTCAGGCCTTTTGCCTCGGTAGGAGCCCACCCCGTGGGCGATGGGCTTGCCATGGCGGTATGCGTGCAATCGCCCACAGGGGTGGGCTCCTACAAACAACCCCCAGGCCTTTTTATTCGTAGGAGCCCACCCCGTGGGCGATTGGCTTGCCATGGCGGTATGCGTGCAATCGCCCACAGGGTGGGCTCCTACAAGCAGCCACCCAGGCCTTTTGCCTTCGTAACAACCACCTCGACCAGCTAAACCCCAAAGGGCCGCCACAAGCGGCTTTTTTTTCGCCTCGGTCGCTGCGCAAAGTTCATGTCACTCGTCTGTCCATGCTGGTGATACGTGACGCGCACCGCTGATGGTGTGATGTTTGTTTGTAAATGCAAGTTTTGAACGAATAGCTTGCCTCCAATGAATTTGCTAATTCATCTTTGGATTTTAAGTTTTAAACATATTTAAATGAGCTAATTTTGCCTATGTAGGCCAATTAGCGAATGGCATCAAGTTGCTAATGAATTATTATTTTTACTTCAAAGTAGATGTTTATATGGTCATCAAATCGGTGTTATTCAAATGATCGAAGTATTAATTGCCCAATTGCGAAAGCTTACAGTCAATTCAACCCACAAAAGTGGGTTGCGACCCCTCACATGGCACGCGCTGACTCTGGCGCTTGCGGTGGGCATGTTGTTCAGCGCAACTGGCCATGCGCAAACCAGCATCGAGTCCAACCAAGCCGGTGTCAATGCACGCATCGACGTACTCGGTTCGCTTTTTACCCCTCTTGCAGCGACGGCCGCTAGCCAGAGCCGTGTTCTTCTTTACCGCGCTAACAACAGCACCGGCCTGCCCGGTGCCACCAGCGTCTTCATCAACGGTCAGTACCACACCTCGCTGGTCGCCGGTGGCTACAGCCAGTTGTGCCTGGACCCGGGCAATGCAGAAATTGGCGCACGCCAGTTCAAGGTGGGTCGCTCTGCCAAAGACAGCTATGACACAGTGACCGCCACACGCTTACAGGCTGCGCAAACTCAATACTTTGCGGTCTACGAAGACATGGGGCGCCCTTTGCTCAAGCCCGTGCCCAGTGCACAGGCTCTCCGGGAGCTGGCCAGCACACGCTTGCAAATGCACACCATCTCGCGCGTCACCCAAGCCCGCACCTGCATCGATGCGACAGAACCCGCTGTGGCCATGGTGCCCGCCTTACCTCAACAGTTTTCACTCTCTGGTGATGCCTTGTTTGCCTTTGGCAAATCCGACAAAGCAGGCCTGACCCTGGATGGATTGAACGCTCTTGACCAGCTCATTGCGCGCATTCGCACCGATTACTCCTACATCAACCACATTCACGTCATTGGCCATGCCGACCCGCTGGGCTCTGCAGTGACCAACGAGCGCCTGTCTGCTGAGCGCGCTAATACCGTTCGCCGACACATCGAAAGCGTGAGCCAAATTTCGGCCCGTTTGACCTCCGAAGGCCGTGGCTCTCGACAGCCCGTGGTCACCAGTTGTGGCAGGGCGGTATCTGCCAGTGCCATTGCCTGCAACCAGCCCAACCGCCGCGTGGTGGTTGAAGTCGTCGGTCAGCGTCGCGCTGACACCGCCCCCCGCTAAACAACTCAGCGCATTCACCCATCAACAATGGTGTGATCGATGCGACTGACGCTGCGTTTGCCAAGCTGAAGGTCTGGGTCGATGCCAACGGCAACGGCGAGACCGATGAGGGCGAGCTCAAGTCGCTGCAAGATGGTGGACGTGTGGCTGGACGTGGCCGCGCAAACCTTCGAATTGGAAAACAAGCCGTACGAGCTCAGCGCAGAAGAGTTGGCTCAGATCAACGTGACACCGCTTGTCAATGCTGAGACCGTGGCAACAACCGAAGTGACTGCAGAAGAAGTGGCCCCAGCCATTTCCGTTTGCACGGGTGCTGCCGAGTCGAGTACCGACTCGCTGAGCAACGGTCAGAGCTTGGACTTGAATAACACAACGGCTAAACCCCACAGGGCCGCCACAAGCGGCCCTGGGGTACGGGTTTGTCCTGAGTGAGTGAATGAATCAAATCTGGATTCGACTCTTTTTATGGGTTATAAAGTTTACTAAATGAATCTTATTCATTAATAAATGTCGACGAAAATACAAGTAAATTTTTCAGAAAAGTCATCCATGGACACCAAAACAAGCAGTGAACTCCCCCGTGCAGGCCTGAGCGCCTCCACTGCGCCTGCTTTGCTTGGAAGTGCAGGACAAGCTGCTGCTGCCCAGTTGGGCAATGCGTCGCTGGGGTTCACCCACTTCAACGCTTCGGTGGTGTCTTTGGATGGCCCCAACGGGCTCAACTTTTTGCAGATGAGCCACAACGAGACCCCGGTGGTCAACACACTCGATTTGACCCGCAGTGCCGTGCTCTCGCGTGTCAAAAGCTTCAGCAACATCGATCTGACAGGAACGATCAACAACACGATCAAGCTCAACTGGGCCGCAGTGGCCATTTTGTCGGACGCTTTCGACGCCGTTGCACCGGGTGTTGACAGTGCGCGGATGCTGGTGGTCAGCGGCAACCCAGGTGACGCCATGCAATTGGTCAACCTCAATAGCTGGTCTGTGGGGGAAGTGCAAACTGCTCAAGCGCTGAGTGCCGCTCATGGCCATGCGCACCAGTTTCTGGACGGTCACGTTTACAGGGCTTACTCGTTGTACGGTGCCACGGTCTTTGTGGACGAGGCGATGGTGGTCAACGATGCATCGGTGGAAATGGATGCGCAGGTCAAGAGCCAGGCTTTCAGCATCGAACAGCTTTTTGGATCGCAATCCCCGGTGACTGAGGGCGCATTGGCCATGGACGCTCAGGGCGGCAGCTTCAAGGGTGTGGCCATTGTGTTTGCGGGCACGGGTGGAGCCAACGGTGATATCGCCACCACGGGCCATTACGAATTGTCCAAGGACGGCGGCGCGAGCTGGATGTCTGTGGGCGGTGATTTGAGCAATGCCACAGCGGTTTATGCCGACAAATCAGCGCTGTTGCGCTATGTGGGTGCTGAAGATGCTGAGCGCATCCGGCCCCAAAGCTTGATGGTGCGCTTGATCGACGATTCGGGCCTCAATGGTTCGGCCAGCTATGACGCGGCCACCACCGGCAGCACCATCGATGTCAGTGTGAATGGGGTGAGCACGGCTTTTGGCGCAGAGGCGCTGACGTTGCTGGCCAGGTCGAGCAAGACGCAGGTGGCACCGCCGCCAGAACTGCCCCCGGTCGCAGATCCAAGCGACGATTTGGTGCCTGTGGGTGTCGTGGGCAGCCCGGTCAGCAGCTTGGTCGGCGGGGGTGAGGCCCATGGCGATAAGGGCATTGCCATCACCGGCGTGGACATGAGCCAGGGCACGCTGTACTACAGCACCAATGGCGGCAACTCTTGGACCGAGGTGACCAGCCCATTGACCGAGCAGAATGCTTTGTTCATGCGCTCTGACGGGGATAACCGTGTTTATTTCAAGCCCAATACCGACTTGATGGTGCGCAGCGTGGATGCATTAACCATTCGCGCTTGGGACCAGTCGCAAGAGACAGAGACCATTTTTTTTATTACCACCGACGACGGCCTGAACATTCCGGAAGCTGAAACATCTTTAGAGTTGAAAGATGCCCTGGCTGATGTGTCGTCGGTGCAAGACATCATGACGGATGAGCTGGCCCCGGCAGCTCCGTTACAAGCGTGGCAAAACGACTTGAGCGACGAGGAGCTGGCCGCATTGGGCTTGACGGCCGCAGGTGTGGCCCAAAGTGCGGAGGTCGATGTGACGCCTGCTGATTTGGCGGCGGCCATTGAGGCCAGCGTGAAGGCGTCAATGGCCAAGGTCTTCGCCATGCCCCAGAGCGATGACCTGGACTTTGGGGCCATGTGGGGCCAGGCCCCAACAGGGGGCAACCCATCCGGCTTGAACGCGCTGGACAAGGCTGCTGACCACGATCCGAACGTGGTGCACCTGAGCATGGCGGATGTGCTGAGCTTGCCTGCCAACAATGGCGTGCACCAACTCATGCTCACCGGCCCAGCCCACGACAAGTTGGTGCTGAGCAAAGAGGAATGGACCGACACCGGCACAGTGGTCAACCAAGATGGCCATACCTATGCCGTTTACACCGGGAGCACCGATGCATCGGCTCAATTGCTGATTGACCAGCAGATGCTCCAGAGCCTGCTGTCCAACTGATCGGCAACACGGTTGTGTCACCACCGGTGTGTTCCCGGGCTTGATCTGTCATCCCAGAAGATTGTTATTCCTGAATACGCGTTGCTGGTGCCCCCGACAGGAATCGAACCTGTATCACTCCCTTAGGAGGGGAGAGTTCTATCCATTGAACTACGGTGGCCAGGATGCGGATTGTAATGGTCTGGACAGCACAAGGACGGGCTGCGTGTGATGGGGTTCTGCGAGCAGAACACGGGTCAAGCCAGCCGTGTGCTTAAAGCGGTTGGCTGTTCAAAAGCAGGTACTGCATGTCTTCCAGCGTTTCTTGAACTCGACGGCCTTGAAAAAATAATCTGAGGGCCTGTAAGTCCTGGCCGTGAACCAAAAACGGTGCAGCGCCATAAACGCTTTTGGCCGTGCCCGCTTTGAGTTGCAGCATTGTTTTCTGGTTTTGGCTGTCGATTACACACAGTTCTGTATCGGACTGTGCCTCCAAATAGACATAGTTGCCGGGTTTGAGTGGCTGGCTGGGTGTATGGATTTTGCTGTTGTCGCGGTGCTGCCAATCGCAGGCCGTTGTGACGGTGGTTGGGGCAGACTTGAACTGGGCTTTGGGCACATCAACCGTTGCGGGGGGTGGCAGCGCAGCGACCTTTACTGGCACAGCAGTAGGCGAGGGCTCGCGTTGGTGAGGGGCAGACTGCGCAGGTCCAGGTGTCGCCGTGACTAGGTTGGACGTGTTCTGCGCTGCCAGGTGGTCGGAGCGTCGGTCGTTTGCTGGCCCATCCATCAAGGCCCAAGGCTTGATGGCGACCAGTGCCACCAGACTGCACAAACCCAAGGTCCAAAACAAAGTTTGTTGAGTCGGCCTGCGTCGCGGGGAGTCGGAATGAGGCTTTTCAGGGCTGGCATGCACTTGTGCCATCGCGGTGGCCATGGCAGCAGGAGACGCGTTCACGTTGGGTGCGGCGGGCTCGGCGGCCACGATGACCAACTCCGGCGTGACCAGCTCATGCCCCAGCTTCTTGAGCAGCTTGACACCCGTGCTGCGCTTGATGGCAGGGTTGTAAAAACTGTTGTTGCCTCCCAGCTCAAGCTCCTTGAGTTGGGCCAAGGACACCGTGTTGCTTCGAGCGAAAACCAGTTCATCAATGCCAGCCTCTTCCCGCAAACTTCGCAAGAGCTGCCCATCTTCAGAACGCCATGAGGGATTGTTGTTCATAGGTGAAAGCCGACATCAGTGAATCGCGTGCCCCAAAAAAGAGCAACTGGCGGATGATAGTGGAGTTTTGCTAAATATATAGTTAATTATTATTAATTTTAGTTTTATTTGGCATGTGCGGTTGTCTTGGACATCATGGCTCTGGTGCGCAGAAGCAGCAGGCGTTCTAAATTTCAGTGAATTCAACATCGGTCAGCCCTCATGTCCGCCCCCAGCTGGCTTGGGCAAGCTGACAGTTCAGACCTTGGTGGCCAGTGTCAGTTGTCGTCCTCGAGCTGTCAGAGCAGATGAAGATTGTGAAATTGGAATTTTAGTATTGGTTTTGATGATGGGGGATCATCGTTTTCACGGGGGTATCGGGTGTTGACAAGCAGTTCAATCTCGTCTCACCGTGAAAATCAGATCCAGTGCGCTTTGCTCGCCAGCTTGCGCCCGCAGGGTCAGACGGCGCGAGAGGTCGTAAAAAATGTACAAGCTGCCGAATGCGCCGCTCAGGCTGGTTTCGTAGGCGAGGTAAAAGTCCTTGGACAGGCGTTTGCCCAACGTCACCGCCGCGCCGGTGGCCGTGGGGTCCGAGCGGCTGCCGCTGGCCAGTGAAATTTCGTCCAGCCCCAAGCTGTTGGCCAACTCGCCGGTCAGGGTTTTGCCGTTGCCGCTGAGCAGGGCCACCGCCGCTTGTTGCAGCACGGCCGATTCGGCACCGCCGTTGGCGGCTGATCGGCCCAGCACCAGCCAGGCGAGTTTGTCGGCGTCGGGCAGGTCGGGGTCTGCGTACAAACGGATGCGCGGCAGCAAAGCGGTGCCGGTGATTTGCACGCCCACTTTTTGTGGCAGGTTGGGCCGCAGCGCAATGATGTCCAGACTGGGGTTGTCGTAAGGGCCATTGAAGCGCAGCACGCCGGTGTCGATGTTCAGTTGCTGGCCGTAGGCTTTGTAGCGCCCGCCATCGGTGCGCACCAGCCCGTTCAGGCGCGGCAGGCCCCGTGTGCTGGCGTTGCTGAGCAGTTCCACTTGACCAGTCAGGCGTGTGTTGAGGCCTTGTCCTTGCAGCTGAAAGTCTTGCCCCAAGTCGAGCATGACGCGCACATCGGGCACACCCAGCCAGGAACTGGAGGGCGCATTGGGGTCGGGTGGGGCGCTCAGGGCGCTCAGGTTGAGCTCGCCCATGCCGGGGCGAAACACCACCACATCGTCACCCAGTCTGGGGGTGCTGCCCTCGGGCAGGATGAACAGGGCCTGGTCGGCTTTGAGGCCGCCGCGCAGTTGCAATTGGCCTTGCGCCATGCGCGCCGTCACATCGCCTGACACGCTCAGTCGCCGATCGGCCCGGTTGCTCACGCGCAGGTTTTTGGCCTCGATTTGCAAAGCCAGATCGACCCATCGCAAAGGGTTGGTTTGAGGTCGGGCTGGGGTCGTGGTGTTGGTGTTGAATTGGACCTGTCCACGGGCCTGGAGTTCGCCCCCTTGTGCACCAGCTCCGCGCAGGCTCAAGCTCTCCAACACCAGGCTTTGGCCTTGCAGGCGTGCTTGCATTTGCCCCTGGCTGAACTCCATGCCTTGCACGGCAGATTTGGCCGCCAGTTGGTCTGCCTGCAAGCGGCCCTGCCATTGGGGTTGGCTGCGGGTGCCGCTCAAGCTGAGGCTGGCGTCGAGTGTGCCTTGCACGCGCCAGCCCGGCGGGGCCAGCACCGACCAGGCCCCGATCTGCGGCAAGCTGGCCTGCACGCTGCCGCTCAAGGGGGCCTGCTCGGGCCATTGCCAGCCTTCTGGGGACCGGTTCAGCAGGCTTTGCAGTTTGGCCTGTGCTTGGCCCATTTGCGCACTGTCCCAGTTGAGCTCGGCTTGCAGTTGCTCGTTTTGCACGCGCAAGAACACTTTGGCCTGGCGCAAACCTGCGGCTGTTTTTTGGCCTGAAGCGCTGTCGGTCTGGATGCGCAAATCGCCCCGGCTGCGTTCAGTCGTTACGCTCAAGTTCAGGTCCTGGTCCATGCGCCACTGCGCCTGACCTTGCAGCGTGATTTCGTTCAGGAGGTCGGTGCCCAGCCAGGCTTGTGCCCAGGCGGCAGGCAGGTCTGTCCAACTCAGGGCCCCTTGGGTTTGCACAGGCTGGCCCGCTCTGGGCGCTGTCCAGGCACCGGCTTCGACTTGCAAGCGGGGGCGGCCAGGGCCTGGGCCTTGCAGCAACCAATTGGAGGGTCCCCAAGTCAGGCCCATTGGGTCAAGGCGGGCTTGCCAAGAGAGGTTGGGTTGCAAAGTCAGACGCCAGGGGGCAGCCGACGGGCTTTGGGTGTTGGGGGTGCTGAGTTCCAACTGGTCGATGCGGCCTTGCCAGTTGGGGCTGCTGACGTCACCCCGGCTGGCACGCCAGGTGGTTTGCAGCTGGGCCAGGCGTGGGCCTTGGCCCAGGCGTGCTTGCAGTTCGGCTTGCACGGCCAGGGGTGAGCCTTGCATCTTCAGCTGGCCCGGGGCCAGGAACCACGGCGCTGGCCGGGTGCTTGACCGGGAGGCTGCAGCAGGGTTGGGGCTGGCTTGCGCCCATTCAATGCGCGGCCATTGCAGGCTCAAAGAAAGCGGTGCATCGGCTTGGGCAAAGCCACCTTGCCATTGGGCTTGCAGTTGGGCCGGTCCGCTGGCTTTGAAGGCCTTGAGTGGAGCCCCCCAGCCCGGCAGGCCTTGCAGCCAGGTCTGGCTGAGGGCGGCGTCTTGCATCTGCACGTCCAAGCGGCCTTGGCCGTTCAGGGGGGCCAAGCTCCCTTGGGCTGTGGCTTGCATGCCGGGCAGTTGCAGTGTCATGCGGCCTTGAACAGATTCTTGAGCCGGTTGCCATTGGAACTGCGCCTCCAGCACGGCCTTGGCCGCTTGCAGGCGCAGACTGTCGATGTCCCAGCGGTCGGGGTGCCACTGGCCCGTGAGTTGGAGTTGCTCCCATTGCAATGCGGCTGGGGTGGAGACGTTGGCTGAGGCCGTGGCGGTGGAGGCTTGCGCCTTTAGCGCTTGCAAGTCGGCATTGAGCGCGATGGTGTCTGCGCCTGTGGCCTCGGCTTTGAGGCGGCCTTGCACGGCAGGCCCGGCCCAGGCGCTGAGCAGCAAGCCCGGTTGCAGGTTCTGGATGTCCAGCTGCCCGGTCCAGCCCTGTGGGGTTTGCTGGCCTTGGCCCTGCAATTGTCCTGCTGCCAGGCGGGCCCCAGCTTGCTGCACCTGCCACAGACCTTGGGCGTGGCGGGCTTTCAGGCTCAGCTGGGCCAAGGGCAGGCGCTGCAGGTCCCAGGCGCCGGGCAGCAGGTTCTCCATTTGTGCATCGAGCTCCCAAGCCGGGCCATCGGGCATCAGCCGGGCTTGGCCTTGCAGACGGGTTTGGGGCGCGCCGGGCCACAAAGGGGCCAGGTCCAGCGCTTGCCACTGGCCCTCGGCTTGCACCACCGCCTGTTCTTGCCAGGGTTGGATTTGGGCTTGCAACTTCAGATGGACCTTGTCTTGCGCGCGTCCCAAAGCGCCTTGCCCGGGTGTGGGGGCCAGCTCGGCTTGCACCGAGAGTTGCGCTTGCGGCCCTGACAACTGGCCTTTCACCGTGGACTGCACCTGCAGCTGCAAGGCCGGTGTGCGGGCACTGGCAGGGGTTTGCACCTGGCCTTGGGCCGCGATGTGCAAGGCCATGGGCGCAGCGCCCTGCAAACGCGCTTGCAGGGTGTAGCGGCCTTGGGCCAGCCCGAGCGAGTCGACATCCAGGCGGTGGTCCTTTCCGTCATAGGCGTATTGGGCCCGAACATCGGACAGCGTCACCGCCGTGCTGCCTTGCCAGCTCAATTGGTCCACTTGCAAATTCAATTGCAAGGGCAGGGGCAGGCGCAACTCGGTCAGGGGTGTGAGGGGTTGGGGAGGGCGCTGGTCTTGCACGCGCAGGCTCTTGATCTGGACGCTCTTGAGGGGCCAGGCCTGTCGCCACAGCTGAGCCCAGTCCAGCACCAGCTGTGCATCCTGAGCCTGCACTTGCAAACCATCGCTTTGCCAGCTGATCTGGCCAATGCGACCGCCTTGCTGCAGGTTGCCTTGCACATCGGTGCTGCGCAGTTGCTGGCCCGAGGGCAAGGCCCAGTGGACCATGTTCAGGGCGGTGCCCAAAGATCCGGGGGTGCCCGTCCAGGCCCACAGCCCCCACAGCGCGGCAGCCAGCGCCAAGGGCCCCAGCAGGGCCGACAGGCTGACTGCTGACAAAGCGCCCAGAGCGGCCGCGATGCGCCGCAACACCGAGCGGGCAGGGGACGATGCACGGGTCACCGGGAGAACAGGCGAGGCCACGTTCTGCGCCGCGGCATCCTTGTCGGTGTCGGTGTCGGTGTCAGTGTTGGCTTCGGGTGGGGTGTTCATTGTCAAAATGTGAAACCCACACTCAGGTGCAGGCGCAGCTTGTGCAGCGCCTGTGCATAGGCCAAATCGATGCGCACGGGCCCGACCGGGCTGCGCCAACGCGCGCCTACGCCATAGCCGACTTGGGGCTTGAGTTGAGCCGTGTCATTGGCCACAGCGCCCGCATCGACAAACACGGCGCTTTCCCACTCCGTGGCTTGGCCTTTGCGGCGGATGGGGTGCTGCCACTCCAGACTGCCTGCGGCCAAGTAACGGCCTGGTCCGGTGACGCCCTTTGCATCGGTTACGCCAATGCTGTTGGGGGCATAACCGCGCACACTGTTGTCGCCACCTGTCCAGAACAGCTGGGTGGCGGGCAGGTTGGAGGTGTCGCGGCTGACCACGCTGCCCATGTCCGCGCGAACGGCCAGACGGCCCATGCCGGAGCCCAGTGGCACAAGGCCTAAGCCTTTGACCAGCCAGCGCACATAAGGCTCGCGCTGGTCACCCAGCGTCACCCCCGAGCCCAATTCAACGCCCACACCCAGGCCCCGGTTGGGAAAGGGCAGGCTGTCAAAGTTGCGCCAGGTCCAGCCGTAGTTGGCACTGATGGATTCAAGTTGAAGCTGAAGGTCGCCTTGCAGACGGGCCGAGTCGTATTGGGCAAAGTAGGCGCGATCGATTTTCTCACCCAGTTTGGTGCGACCAGCGCGCCAGCGCTGGCTTTGCAAGGGCACGTTGAAGAGATTTTCGCGGTCAAATTTGACCGAAGTGTTCCATCGCCAGAGGCTGGCGGCTGGGGGGGCCAGCAGGTCCAGGCTCACGCTTTGCAAGTCCTTGTCCAAAGACAGTTTGCTGACCGAGCGCCAATGCAGGCCCGGCACGCTGTGGTGCGTGTGTTCGGCGCTCACGCGGGCACCGCTGTCGCTGCGCACGCCCAGGCCCAGCACCCATTT
>JBIKQY010000150.1:0-6282 GCA_044349465.1 Limnohabitans sp.
GCTCCGCATAGGCCTGCAGCTGCTGGACGACCGATGCGCTGCCTGTGCTCAAGCTCTGAGCCAGCGCCTGAGCGTCTTCGATCGCCATGCCCGCGCCCTGCGCCAAGTACGGCCGCATGGGGTGCGCAGCGTCGCCCAGCAAAGCCACGCGGCCTTGGGCCATCTGACGGGACTCGCTCAAGGGCTCTCGGTCATGCAGCGCCCACTGCCGCCAAGCAGGCACCGATGCCAGTCGTTCGTGCAAATCCTTGCCCACCTCGCCCATGGCCTGCATCAGCATCTGGGTGTGCCCGGCCTGGTCCCAGTCATCCGCTTGTTCTGGCTTAACGCCATGCACGATGGCCACCAGATTAAGCCACTGTCCGCTGCGCACCGGGTAATGCACCACATGCAGCCGCGGCCCCATCCACACGGTGACCTGGTCGCTGCGCAAGTGCGCGGGCAAATCGGCCTGCGCCACCAAAGCCCGATACGCCAAGTGCCCGGTAAAGCGCGCCGGAGCATCGCCCAGCAACTGCTGGCGCACCGCACTCCACACGCCGTCGGCCCCAATCAAGGCGCTGGCCTGCAGGCTCAGGCTTTGCGCCGTGTTCACTTGCAAACCCGCCTCGGTGCCCCGCCAGCCTTGCACGGTCTGGCCCAGCAACAGGTCCACCCCAGCGCTCTGGGCTGCCCGGTGCAGCAATCCCTGCAAATCGGCCCGGTGGATGGTGGCGTAAGGCGCGCCATAAGTTGCCTGCGCCCGCGTGCCCAAAGTCAGCGTGCCCAGCACCTGCCCGGTTTGGGCATCACGCGCTTGCAACTGTTCAGGAAAAGCCGCCACCTGAGCCAGCGCCGCACCCAGACCCCAGGCCTGCAAAATGCGCGTCACATTCGGCCCGATCTGGATGCCCGCGCCCACCTCGCTCAGCTGCGCCGCGCGCTCGATCAACTGCACCGGCACGCCGCGCTGCGAACACGCCACAGCAGCGGCCAGGCCGCCAATACCGCCGCCTGCAATCACCACCTGTTTGTGCTCTTGGCTTGTCATGCTGGGATTGTGCGGTAAGCCCAAGTTCCAAATCTCAAGCAATTGATCGGAGGCGCGTGCATCAGGCGCCCATCAACACCGGCAAGCCCTGCACCGCAGAAAAGTCCCGGTCATGGGTGACCAGGGCTGCAGCGCCAATCTCCAGCGCCGAGGCCAACTGCACGGCATCGGGCAGCTTGAGGCGGTATTGCACACGCAACTGGGCCGCCAGACTGGCCACCGCCGCAGACAAAGGCACCACTTGGTAAGCGCCCAAAGCCGCCTCGTAACGTTTGGCCAAAGCCGTTTGGCCCGCCTTGTAAGGCCCGGTCAGCACCTCGGCCAAGGTCACGGTGCTCAAGGCCAGTTGAACTTGACCGCGCTCTGCGGCTTCAAACAGGCCCAGAAAACGAGGCGCAAATTCGGCATGGTCTTCGAGCAGGTAAATCCAGGGCGCGGTGTCCACCAGCACCGTGGCCCCTTCGCTCAGGCCACCCCAAAGAGCGGCGGCAGAACGGGCACGTGTTGCCACCGCTCAGGCCCACTCATCGCGCAGCTGGGCCACCGCCGCAGCCGCACCCTCCGGCCACAAGCCGCGACCCGAACCACGCAAGGCCAGAACACCGCCTTGCCGCAGCGAGCGGGTCTGTTGGTCACGCCACTGCGCCACCGGCACCACCACCGCCACCGGTTTGCCGTGGCGCGTGATCACAGTGCTGTAGCCCGCCACCGCCTCCGAGGCGATGAGCGGCAGCTGAGCCCGGGCTTGTTCGAGTCCATATTGCGGGGTGTCTGACATGGCCAACTCCTTGATTAATGTACAGACTGTACAGAAATTCCAAGGCGCTTGTCAATCGACCCAACTGCCTCCATCGACAGGCAAAGGAAAACAGACAGGTGGGTTTCAGCGTCCGTGCAAGGGATAAGACGGATCGTTGTAACCCGGCGTCGATGGATGGCCGGGGGTCACCAAGCTGTTGACCAAGGCTTCGTCTTCAGCGGTGATCTCCACATCCAGTGCGCCCGCGTAGTCTTGCCACTGCGCCAATGTGCGCGGGCCTGCAATGACCGCACTCACATTTCGGTTGGCCAGCACCCAGGCGGTGGCAAAGTGCGCCAGAGACACTCCCTTGCGTTCGCAATGCAAGCGCAGCGTTTGTGCAATCTGCAGCGACTCTTCGCGGAACTCGGTCTCCAGAATGCGCTTGTCACCCCGGGCGGCGCGGCTGCCCTCTGCGGGCGTCTGGCCGGGCGCATATTTGCCCGTGAGCACCCCGCGCGCAATCGGGCTGTAAGGCACCACGCCCAGACCGTAATGCCCGCAGGCCTCCAGAATTTCCACCTCGGGCAAGCGGTTGAGCAGGTTGTAATAGGGTTGGCACACCACGGGGCCGGGCATGTTCATCTGACGGGCCATGTTGACCATCTCGGCAATGCGCCAGCCCCTGAAATTGGACACGCCCCAGTAACGGATTTTGCCGTCGCGCAGCAAGGCTTCGATGGCCCGCAAGGGCTCTTCCAGGTTCATGCCGTTGTAATCGCGGTGCAGGTAATAAATGTCCAGGTGGTCGGTGTCCAAGCGGCGCAAGCTGTCCTCGCAAGCCCGCAACATCCAACTGCGCGAATAACGGCTTTCGTTGGGCAAGGACGACATGGCATTGCCCACCTTGCTGGCCAAGACCCAGCGATGGCGTTGACCCTTGAGCACCTCACCCACGATTTCCTCGGATTTGCCCAGCGTGTAAACGTCGGCGGTGTCGATGAAGTTGCAACCTTTTTCTTGTGCATCGGCCACGATGCTGCGCGCGTCTTCGAGCGGCGTCTGGTCACCAAACATCATGGTGCCCAGGCACAGACGGGAAACTTTCAGGGGGCTTTTGCCCAAGGTGGTGGTTTTCATATCAGGTCTCCAAAAAACAGCGCATGCGAGGCATCCACGAGGATCCAAGGCTTGTTGATGGGCACATATTAGCCAAGCGCGAGGCATGCCACTGTCCAAAATGGGCACAAAAAAAGCCCAGGCTGTCAGGCCCGGGCTTTGGAGGCGTGCAACGATGGCGAAGGGTCAGGCCACCGGCACAAACTGGTAACCATTGCCCGAGGGCGTGATGGAACCAAAAGCCGGGAATGGGAAATGGAAGCCACCGGCGATCATTTTTTCTTTGACCAACATGTCAAAGATCTTGCGGCGGCTTTGGCGGGCCATTTCGGGGTTCATGTCAAAGAGCACCGCCCAGTCGGGGTTGCGCGCAAACAAAGACGGCACGTTGGTGATGTCGGCCACATAAGCAAACGACTGGCCCTCGGATTTCACGGTGAACAAGGTGTGGCCCGGGGTGTGGCCAAAAGCCGCAACCGACTCGACACCAGGCGCGACAGCGCTGCCCGGCTCAAACTTGACCAATTGGTCTGAAGCCATGTTTCCCAGAGCCCGTTTGACAGCCCCAAAAGCGCCTTGCATGCCTGCTGGTGCTGCCGCGATGCGGGCTTCATCTGTCCAGAAGGCGTGTTCAGGAGCGGGCACATGCACGCGGGCATTGGGGTAAACCAAGTTGCCGTTTTTGAAGCGCAAACCATTGATGTGGTCACCATGAAAGTGGCTCAACACCACATTGTTGATGTCTTCAGGCTTGAAGCCTGCAGCAGCCAAGTTGCCCAGCAGTTTGCCGGTGGTGGGTGGGCCGTTGTCAGCAAAACCGGTGTCAAACAAGTAACGCTGGTTGCCATTGACCAGCAGGAACGGGGTGAAAGGAATATCGATGTAATCGGTGGGCAGATTTTGTGTGGCCAACAGCGCCTTGATTTGGTCGAGCGGCACAGCGGGCACAAACTCCTGACCCAAAGGACGACGCAATGCGCCATCGTTCAGGGCAATGATTTCCATGGTGCCAAGCTTCATGCGCTTGAACCCCACCGAGGGCAAATCGGGTAGACCAAACTGGGGGGTGTTTTGCGACCAGACAGAAGAGAAAGTCAGCGCGGTGGCACCGGCCATGCCTGCACCCAAAAAATGACGGCGGTTCAACATCACAGATGTCTCCTTGAAAAATGACACTTCAGAATACGCGGGCCACACTGCGCCAGGAGCATGGCTCGCATTGCCCACGATAGGTGAAGGGGTATCCAAACACGCGGCCGCCATCGACCCAGTGGTCCAAAAACCAGATTGGCGGGTTCCGCGTCTGCTCAAGTCTTGAATTTGGCCGTGGCCGCCACCTGCGATCTCGCCGCGTGCAGTTTTTTGTAGCTGTCGAGCAAGCGCTGGTGACGGTCCAGGGTTTCGAGCTGCAAGCTGGTGGGCGTAAGACCATGAAAGCGCACGCTGCCGTCCACCGAGCCGATGGCCGCGTTCATGCGCTTGTCGCCGAACATGCGCCTGAAGTTCACGACATAGTCCTCTAAGGCCAAGTCATCGTCCAACGTCACCTCCAGCACCACGTTCAAGGCCTGGTAAAACAAGCGGCGCTCGACCGTGTTGTCGTTGTACTGCAAGAAAGCGCCCACCAGTTCGTGGGCTTCTTCCAGCTGCTGCAAAGCCAGGTGAATCAATAGTTTGAGCTCCATCACCGTGAGCTGCCCCCACACCGTGTTGTCGTCAAACTCGATGCCGATCAGCGTGGCGATGTCGAGGTAATCGTCCAGCTCGTTGTTCTCCAAGCGGTTCAACAAGGCCTCCAAAGCCTCGTCGTCCAAGCGGTGCAGGTTGAGCACATCGGCGCGGAACAAGAGCGCTTTGTTGGTGTTGTCCCAAATCAGGTCATCGACCGGGTACACCTCGGAATAGCCCGGCACCAAAATGCGGCAGGCGGTGGCACCGAGCTGGTCGTGCACCGCCACATAGGCTTCTTTGCCCATGGCCTGCAAAATGCCGAACAGCGTGGCGGCTTCTTGGGCGGTGGCGTCCTCGCCCTCGCCCGCAAAGTCCCACTCCACAAATTCATAGTCCGATTGGGCGCTGAAAAACCGCCACGACACCACGCCGCTGGAGTCGATGAAGTGCTCCACAAAGTTGTTGGGCTCGGTCACGGCGTTGCTGATGAAGGTGGGCGCTGGCAGGTCGTTCAGGCCCTCAAAACTGCGACCCTGCAGCAGCTCGGTCAGGCTGCGCTCCAGCGCCACCTCCAGGCGGGGGTGTGCGCCAAAAGAAGCGAACACACCGCCCGTGCGCGGGTTCATCAGGGTCACGCACATCACGGGGTACACCCCGCCCAGCGAAGCGTCTTTGACCAATACCGGAAAGCCTTGCGACTCCAAAGCCTCGATGCCGGCCACGATGCCGGGGTACTTGGCCAACACGGCCTGTGGTACGTCGGGCAAAGCCATTTCGCCTTCCAGAATCTCGCGCTTGACCGCTCGCTCAAAAATTTCTGACAGGCATTGCACCTGCGCTTCCACCAGCGTGTTGCCCGCGCTCATGCCGTTGCTCACGAACAGGTTTTCCACCAAGTTGGAGGGGAAGTACACCACCTCACCGTCGGACTGGCGCACATAAGGCAGCGCACAAATGCCGCGCTCGGTGTTGCCCGAGTTGGTGTCGAACAGGTGCGAGGCCTTGAGCTCGCCGTCGGGGTTGTAGATGGGCAAACAATGCGCGTCCAACAAGCCTTTGGGCAGCGCGTCGCGCTTGCCAGGCTGAAACCAGCGCTCTTGCGGGTCGTGCACAAAGTCGGCCTGCGCGATGTCTTCGCCAAAAAACACGCCCGCGTAAAAGTGGTTGTTGTTCAGCCGCTCGATGTATTCACCCAGCGCCGAGGCCAAGGCGCTCTCTTTGGTCGAGCCCTTGCCGTTGGTGAAACACATGGGCGAATGTGCATCGCGAATGTGCAGCGACCAGACATTGGGCACCAGGTTGCGCCAGGACGCGATCTCGATCTTGATGCCCAAATCGGCCAAGACCCGCGTCATGTTGGCGATGGTCTGCTCCAGCGGCAAGTCCTTGCCCGCAATAAAGGTCTGCGCTTGCGCATCGGGGCTCAGCGTGAGCAAGGCCTGCGCGTCAGCGTCCAGGTTGTCCACCGCTTCAACGATGAAAGTGGGGCCCGCTTGGATCGCTTTTTTGACCGTGCAGCGGTCAATCGACCGCAGAATGCCTTGGCGGTCTTTGTCGGACATGTCGGCCGGCAACTCCACCTGGATCTTGATGGTCTGCAAATAGCGGTTCTCGGGGTCGACGATGTTGTTTTGTGACAGGCGAATGTGCTCGGTGGAGATACCACGCGTCTCGCAATACAGCTTCACAAAATACGCCGCACACAAAGCAGAGGACGCCAAAA
>JBIKQY010000003.1:0-27231 GCA_044349465.1 Limnohabitans sp.
CCTTTGTAGCGAATGGGCTGATCGGCCACCACCGTGAAGTCGTCAAACTTGGCCTCCAGGCGCAGTTTGTCGAGAAAGTTGACTTTGATTTCCATGCGGTGTTTCCGGGCAATTGAGGCATCCCAGCGGCTGACAAAAGGTTGATCAGCGGCTGGGGAGGTGAAAAATGGTATGCAGTGTGCCTGAGCGGGGTGTGAAAGGGGTTCGTGGCGGATTTGGGGATGCGGTTCAGGTGCTGCATTCGTATGCGGGGCTGCAGCAGTGGTGCCCCATGAGCTGGCGACCCGGTCAGACCGCTTGCAAAATCGCCTCAGGGGACTTCAATGCAATGCGCAATAGTGTGCGCGCCGCGCCTGATGGCTCCCGGCGGCCCTGCTCCCACTCTTGCAAGGTGCGCACGGATACGCCCAGCAATTGGGCAAAAGCTGATTGAGAAACGCCCAGTTTCAGGCGCGCCTCGGTCGCGGCAGTCACAGCCACTTGCGTGACACGGCCTTCGCCACGTTTGGCCTGGCGAATGGACTCCAGCAAATCCTTTTCAAATTCCGTCATTTCCGCATCGACAGGGGATGAGATATTGGACATGGTTTATTCCTCGTAAAGTTGCGCCAGGCTGCGCAAAAAAGCATTCGACAAAGTGTCGTGTTCGGCCTTGGCATAAACGGTCAACAACACCAACACCCCTTGGGCATTTCGCAGCATGTAGATGACTCGAACACCACCGCGTTTACCCATACCAGGGCGCGACCAGCGCACTTTACGCAAGCCTCCAGTGGCGGCCATCACATCGCCGGCGTCAGGGTGTTCAGCCAGCCAGACGATGAACTCATCGCGCTCTGCGTCATCCCACACTTTTGCAGCGTAGCGCAAGAAAACAGGTGTTTCGATGACGGTGAGCATGAGCCGATGATACGTCATTGACGTATAAAATGCAATTTAGAGCCCCCTCAATGATTCAACTGCCCCCAAGCCTTCTCCAGCCGCTTGATGCTGACAGGCTGCGGGGTGCGCAGCTCTTGCGCGAAGAAGCTCACGCGCAATTCTTCCAGTAATTGAAGCTGCGCTGTAACAAAGCTCTCTTGATAAAAAAACCGAGACCAACACCCAACAACGGCACGTAATTGAGCCGTTGTTTCCTACAGTGCTTGACCTCTGCTGCAAGGCATTCATGCCGAAACTATAGAATTAGTACAAAAGTTTTGTAATTTTATTTATCAAGAGGGTATGAAGATGAACAAATTGAACTCTACAGCCGTACTCATTTGCGTTCTTAGCCTATGCGCCAAAAGCGCCATGGCTAACCCAACTGAACAACTGCAAAAAGCCGTCAAAACCGGCGGGCAAGCCAGCAGCAATGCCGCCGCCAGCGCAGGACACAGCCTGCTCGCTACCGGTCAATTGGCATCCGGCGTTGTCGCCACACCATTGCTGGCCAGTGGCGCCATTTCGGTTGGCGTTGGCAGCGCTGCCGTTCAAGCAGGCGGCTCGCTGATGAACGCAGCCACCCACCCCATTGGCACCCCTCTGCCTGTGACCGAAGAAACTATTTCCATCATTCCTCCCAACAGAGCTCTGCAGCAGCCCGCTGCCAAAAACTGATTGCCCAACATGCGCCACCTCATCATCTGCATTTTGAGTCTGTGCCTGTGGGGCACAGCGGCCGCAGCACCGGGCTTCAGCTCCGCCAGCAGTGGGGGCTGCGAAACCACGAACTTTAAAGCCGAAGAGATCATCACGTTCGCGAAAAAAGTGGAACGCACCCTGGCCAGCAAAGGCGCACACGTGGCCATCCTTGCCCGCATGGGCCGCCCACTGTCAGAGATGCCAAGGGGGATGCGCTTCACGCATGTGGCGTTCGTGGTGTACTCGCAAATCCAAACCGCCGATGGCCGCACCCTACCCGGCTACGCCATCCACAACCTTTACCAATACGACGACAAACCCAACACAAGCCGTCTGGTGATTGATTACCCGGTGGACTTCTTTTCTGGCGTGGCACACATGGAGGCAGGCATACTGATTCCGTCCGCCGAACTGCAACAACGCCTCATCAAAGTGATCGCATCGCCCGCTTATGCGGCTGTGCACGAACCACGCTATTCGGTCATTGCCAACCCCTACAACGAGGGCCGCCAGAACTGCACGGAATTCATACTCGACGTGATCAACTCAGCCATCTACCAAACATCTGACGTCAAGCAACTCAAACAAGTGGCTCAAAAATACTTTGTGGCCCAACCCGTAGAAGTAAACCCCTTCAAACTCCTTCTGGGCTCGGTGTTCAGTGCCGAAGTAACCACAACAGACCACCCCAGCAGACCCGTGACCGCCACCTTTGAGCGCATCAGCGACTACCTGCTCAAATACGACCAAGGCGCGGAAGTTCTGACCGTTAAGCCTTAAGTCACTGCTGAACACTGCGAACACTGTGAACAACTGATTACAATCGCCATGTACACGATCAAACGCATGGCTGAGTTTGACGAGTGGCTGGCCAGCCTGAGGGATGGCGTGACACGCATTCGACTGACCCGACGGCTCGAAAAAGTCCAGCGCGGTTTGTTGGGCGATGTGGCACCAGTAGGCGAAGGCGTCAGTGAAATGCGGGAATTCTTTGGGCCCGGCTGGCGCATGTATTACGTCGAGCGAGACTGCATGCTGATCGTGATGCTGGGCGGTGGAGGCAAGTCCACGCAGTCTGACGACATCGCCCGCGCCATTGAATTGAGCCGAACCATCACGGAGTAATTGAACATGCCCCCAAAAATCAAAGCCGCTGACCTGCCCGACTTCGACATGGCCGAATACCTCAAGACCGACGAGGACGTGGCCAACTACTTAACCTTGGTTCTGGCAGAAAACGACCCCGCTGAGTTAACCCACGCGCTGGGCACCATCGCCCGCGCACGCGGCATGACCGAAGTTGCCCGAGCCTCAGGCCTGACGCGCGAGGCACTCTACAAAGCCCTGCGCCCCACATCGCACCCACGCTTTGACACGATTGCCCGCGTTTGCACTGCGCTGGGGGTGAAGCTGGTGGCGCAGCCAATGCAGGTTTGAGTCGCGACACACCAAACGCCTAGGCACATTCGGGTGCTTTTTCAATTGACGGACGTCACCACAAACGCCCTTCAATGATTCAACTGCCCCCAAGCCTTCTCCAGCCGCTTGATGCTGACAGGCTGCGGGGTGCGCAGCTCTTGCGCGAAGAAGCTCACGCGCAACTCTTCCAGCAGCCAGCGGAACTCCAGCATGCGGGCGTCTTGCACCCCTTTGCGTTCGGCCACCAGACGCCAGTAGCGTTGTTCTTGCGGTTTCAACTCCGACAGGCGCTGGGCGTCGCGGGCGGGGTCGGCGCGGTATTTGTCCAGGCGCTGGGTGATGGCTTTCAGGTAACGGGCGTAGTGCTGCAGCTGCGGCCACGGGGTGGCGGCCATGAAGTTTTTGGGCATCAGGCGTTGCAGTTGCGCTGTGCAATCTGCCGTCGCATCGGGCGCGTTTTTGGTGTCCTTGATCTTGCGGGTGGCCGCGCCAAACTCCAGCAAGATGCTGCCAGCCAGCCGGGCCACTTCGTTGGCAATCAGGGTCAAGCGGCCCCGGCCTTCTTCGATGCGGCGCTTGAAAGTGACTTCGTCATTGGGCAGCGGGTCGAGCAAAAAGGCGCGGTCCAGGGCCACGTCGATGATCTGGCTTTTCAACTCGTCCGCTGTACCGAGCGGCATATAGGCCACGGCCATTTTTTGCAGATCGGGGATGTTTTTCTCAAGGTACTTGAGCGCGTCTTTGATCTGCAGCGCAAACAGGCGGCGCAGGCCCGCGCGGTTTTTGGTGGCGGCCACATCGGGCTCGTCAAACACTTCGATGGTAACGGCGTCTTGCACGTCCACCAGCGCGGGAAAGCCAACCAACGTCTGCCCGCCTTTGCTGATTTCCATCAACTCGGGCAGTTCGCCAAAGGTCCAGGCGGTGTAGCGCTGGGGGGCCAATGGCTTGGGGGCGGCTTTGGCGGAGGCTGCGCTGTCGCGGTGGGCGCTTGCGGTGTTTGAGGCACTTGCAGGCGCATTGGATGCAGGGTTAGCCACCGGCGCCGCCGCAGGCGCATTGACTTTGAGCTGCGCCAGCGCCTGAAACGCGCCACGCGCTTTGGCACCCAGCTCGCCTTTCAATGCGCCCAGGTTGCGGCCCATGCCCAGTTGGCGGCCATGCTCGTCCACCACCAGCAGGTTCATGAACAGGTGCGGGCTGAGCATCTCGTGTTTGAAGTCGGTGCGCTTGATGTCGAGGCTGGTTTCGTCGCGGGCTTTTTTGAGAAGCACATCGGTCAGCGACCCGCTGCCAAACAGCTCGGGCGCGGACAACTCAGCGGCCAGGCGCGTGGCCGATTCGGGCAGCGGCACAAAGCGGCTGCGCGGGCGTTGCGGCAGGCTTTTGAGCAGGGCCTGAATCTTGTCTTTGAGCAAGCCGGGCACCAGCCATTCGCAACGGTCTTCGCTCACTTGGTTGAGCACAAACAGCGGCACAGTCACCGTGACGCCATCGCGTGCGTCGCCGGGCTCGTGCAAATACGTGGCTTGGCAATCGGTGCCGCCCAGGCGGATGTGTTTGGGGAAGGCCTGCGTGGTGATGCCTGCGGCTTCGTGGCGCATCAGCTCTTCGCGGGTCAGCATCAACAGGCGCGGCTGCTTAGCGCTCTCGGTGCGGTACCAGTTTTCCAGCAGGCGACCGCTGCAAACGTCGGCGGGCAGTTGCTGGTCATAAAAAGCGTAGATCAGTTCGTCGTCCACCAGCACGTCTTGGCGGCGCGACTTGTGTTCCAGCTCTTCGACCTTGGCGATCATCTTGTGGTTGGCGGCCAAGAACGGCAGCTGGGTTTCCCACTGGTCGCCCACCAGCGCTTCGCGGATGAAAATCTCGCGTGCGCCGTGCAGGTCCACCCGGCTGTAGGGCGTGCGGCGGCCGCTGTAGACCACCAGGCCATAAAGCGTGGCCCGCTCCAACGCCACCACCTCGGCGGATTTCTTTTCCCAATGCGGGTCGAGCAATTGTTTCTTGAGCAAGTGCGCGCCGACCTGTTCCAGCCACTGCGGCTCAATCGCCGCAATGCCCCGACCAAAGAGCCGCGTGGTTTCCACCAACTCGGCCACCACGATCCAACGACCCGGCTTTTTGCTCAGGTGCGCGCCGGGATGTTTGTGGAACTTGATGCCGCGTGCGCCCAAGTATTCCCCCGGAGCCTGTCCCGCGCTTGACGCGGGATCTTCGAGCTTGTAACCCACGTTGCCCAGCAGGCCCGCCAGCATGGACAGGTGCAGCTGCTCGTAGCTCGCGGGCTGCGTGTTGATGCGCCACTTGTGCTCGGCCACCACCGTGAGCAGTTGGGTGTGCGTGTCACGCCACTCGCGCACGCGCCGGATGTTGATGAAATTCTGGCGCAGCAGCTGCTCGTATTGGCGGTTGCTCAGCTTGTGCTGCGGCGCTTCTTGCGCGGGCTTATTTTTTATTGGGGTCAGATCCCGATTGTTTTGCCCCGGCTGGCCGGCTGGATTTAATTGGGATCTGACCCCGATTGATTTGGATGGGCCGCCACGGGCGTCGTGAATCCACTTCCACAGCTTCAGGTAGCCGGTGAATTCGCTCTTATCGTCGTCAAACTTGGCGTGTTGTTGGTCAGCCTGGGCTTGCGCGTCCATGGGGCGGTCGCGCACGTCTTGCACGCTCATGGCACTGGCGATCACCAGCACCTCGTCCAGCGCTTCGCGGCCACGGGCTTCCAAAATCATGCGACCCACGCGCGGGTCCAGCGGCAGTCGGGCCAGCTCTTTGCCAATGGGCGTCAGCTCGTTGTCGTCGTCCACTGCGCCCAGCTCGGCCAGCAGTTGGTAGCCATCGGTGATGGCGCGTTTGGACGGCGCTTCGATGAACGGAAAGTCTTCCACCACGCCCAAATGCAGACTCTTCATGCGCAGGATCACGCCCGCCAAAGACGAGCGCAAGATTTCCGGATCGGTGAAGCGCGGGCGGCCTGCAAAGTCTTTGTCGTCGTACAGGCGAATACAAATGCCGTTGGCCACGCGGCCACAACGGCCCGCACGCTGGTTGGCCGCAGCCTGGCTGATCGGCTCGACCATGAGCTGCTCGACTTTGCTGCGCAGGCTGTAGCGCTTGACGCGGGCGGTGCCTGCGTCGATCACGTAACGGATGCCCGGCACCGTCAACGAGGTTTCGGCCACGTTGGTGGCCAGCACGATGCGGCGGCCATTCGATGCCTCAAAAATCTGGTCTTGCTCGGCCTGCGACAGGCGGGCAAACAGGGGCAGCACTTCAGCACCTCGTGTGAGCGGCTGGTGCGACAGGTGCTTGCGCAGGTGGTCGGCGGCTTCGCGGATTTCGCGCTCGCCCGGCAAAAAAATCAAGATATCGCCCGCTGCCCCGCCCTGCCAGAGTTCGTCCACGCTGTCGGCCATGGCCTCGTTCAGGCCATAGTCACGCGTTTCTTCAAACGGGCGGTAGCGCTGCTCGACTGGAAAGGTGCGGCCAGAGACCATGATGACCGGCGCCGGACCGCTGCGCGATGCAAAGTGCTTGGCAAAGCGGTCAGCGTCAATCGTGGCCGAGGTGACGACGATTTTCAGATCCGGGCGGCGCGGCAAAATTTGGCGCAAGTAGCCCAGCAAGAAGTCGATGTTCAGGCTGCGTTCGTGCGCCTCGTCGATGATGATGGTGTCGTAGGCCTGCAGCAGCGGGTCGGTCTGCGTTTCGGCCAGCAAAATGCCGTCGGTCATGAGCTTGACGGAGGCGTCTTTGCTCAAACGGTCTTGAAACCGCACCTTGAAACCCACCACCTCGCCCAGCGGCGTCTTCAATTCCTCGGCAATGCGCTTGGCCACCGAGCTGGCCGCAATGCGCCGGGGCTGGGTGTGGCCGATCATGCGGGCGCGTTCGCCCGGCTTGGCGTTCAGCTTGCCGCGCCCCAGCGCCAGCGCGATTTTGGGCAGCTGCGTGGTCTTGCCCGAGCCGGTTTCACCGCAGACGATGATGACCTGGTGCTGGTCCATGGCGGCCATGATTTCGTCACGGCGGGCCGAGACCGGCAGGCCTTCGGGGAAGTCGATTTGGAGGGGGGTGGGGTTTGCAAACTCGGTCACGAGTTGGATTATCCCACGACACGTGTTCACGTGCTACACTGGTTTACGTGAACTTTGACACTGGAGGTTTTGGATGACCAACCTGACCATTTCCCTCGACGAAAACCTCGTCAAACAAGCCCGCATCAAAGCCATTCAAGAAGGCACGTCCTTGAGCGCCAAGGTGCGCGAGATGCTGGCAGCCTATGTGCGGCAAGACATGCCTGCCGCCCCGGTGGTGATTCCCAAACTGCCCGTCTCCAAAGCCCGTGGCGGCCTGCAGCCGGGCATTGACCCCAGCAGCAACCGATCCCTGTACGACGCCATGGACGCCGGCATGGACCTGAAAAACCTGTCATGACGCCAGATGTGAATGTGTTGGTGGCGGCATTTCGGCCCGACCACCCCCACCACTTGCCTGCACGCGCCTGGCTGGATGATGCCGTGGTTCAAGCCGCCAGCGGACGTGCCAGCTTGCTGCTGCTGGGCACCGTGGTGACGGGCTTTTTGCGCATCACCACCCACCCCAAGATCTTCAAAGAAACCGATCCCTTGCAGCATGTGACCGACTTTGTGGACAGTCTGGTCAGCTGCCCTGGTGTGCAGTTTCAGCCCCAAGGCACGAACTGGCCCAACCTCAGGCAAGTGTGTCTGACACAACAAGTCAGCGGTAATCTGGTCACCGATGCTTGGATCGCCGCAACGGTGATGCAATCCGGTGAGACACTCTGCACATTCGACCGCGATTTTTCGCGTTTGCTGCCCGCAGACCAACTTCTTTTGCTCAAGCCCTGACACCTCAAGCCCATGTCCACAGTCTTCAACTTCACCTTCGTGCCCTGGTTTCGGTCGGTGGCACCCTACATTCACATGCACCGGGGCAAGACCTTTGTGGTGGGCATCGCGGGCGAGGCGATTGCAGCAGGCAAGCTGCACAACCTGGCGCAAGACCTGGCGCTGATCCAGAGCATGGGCGTCAAGATCGTGTTGGTGCACGGCTTTCGCCCGCAAGTGAATGAACAACTGGCGGCCAAAGGCCACACGCCCAAATACGCACAAGGCATCCGCATCACCGACAGCGTGGCACTCGATTGCGCTCAAGAAGCGGCGGGCCAACTGCGCTACGAGATCGAAGCCGCGTTCAGCCAGGGCCTGCCCAACACGCCCATGGCCGGTTCTACCGTGCGGGTGATTTCGGGCAACTTCATCACGGCGCGGCCGGTGGGCATTGTGGACGGGGTGGATTTCATGCACTCGGGTCTGGTGCGCAAGGTGGATGTGGACGGCATCATGCGCACGCTGGATATGGGCGCGATGGTGCTGCTCTCGCCCTTTGGCTTCTCGCCCACCGGTGAAGCGTTCAACCTGGCGATGGAAGAAGTGGCCACGAGCGTGGCCGCCGAGCTGCAGGCCGACAAACTGATCTTTGTGACCGAAATCCCGGGCATCCGCATGGAGCCCAATGAGCCTGCGAGCGACGACAACCCGATCGACACCGAGCTGCCCTTGGCCGCAGCCAAGCAATTGCTGGCCTCGCTGCCCCGGCCGACCGAGCCGACCGACATCGGCTTTTACCTACAGCATTGCGTCAAAGCCTGCGAAGAAGGCGTGGAGCGCTCGCACATCCTGCCCTTTGCGGTGGACGGTTCGCTGCTTTTAGAGGTTTATGTGCACGACGGCATCGGCACCATGGTGGTCGATGAAAAGCTCGAAGAGCTGCGCGAGGCCACAGCCGACGATGTGGGCGGCATCTTGCAGCTGATCGAGCCGTTTGAGAAAGACGGCACGCTGGTCAAGCGTGACCGCACCGAGATCGAGCGCGACATTGACCACTACACCATCATCGACCACGACGGCGTGATCTTCGCCTGCGCCGCGCTCTATCCTTACCCTGAATCCAAGACGGCCGAGATGGCTGCGCTCACCGTGTCGCCCCAATCGCAAGGTCAGGGCGATGGCGAGAAGGTGCTCAAACGCATCGAGCAACGGGCACGCGCCATGGGCCTCAAAAGCATTTTCGTGCTGACCACGCGCACCATGCACTGGTTCATCAAGCGCGGCTTTGCGCAGGTCGACCCGGACTGGCTGCCCGAGGCCCGAAAGCGCAAATACAACTGGGACCGCAAGAGCCAGGTCTTGGTCAAAAAGCTCTGATCACAAATCCAACACCAAGCGCGCCGTCTGGCTGCGCGAGCAGCAAATCAGCATCTGCGTGTTGGTCGCTTGTTCCTCGGGGGTGAGGAACATGTCCCAGTGGTCGGGTGTGCCAGCGACCACCTGCGTCAGGCAGGTGCCGCACACGCCTTGAGAGCAAGAAAACGGCACCTCGTAGCCCGCGTCCTGCAGCGCATTCAGGATGCTTTGCTCTTTGCCCACCTTCAAGGTCTGGCCACTTTTTTGCAAGTGGACTTCGAAGCTGCCATCGGCGCTGATGGGGGTCTGGGTCAAGTCTGGGGTGCTCATGCGGTGATCTCGGAAGAATGTTCTTGGGCAAGCAAGCGGTCGATGATGCGGCGCGACTGCACGCCGCCCGAATCGATGTTGAGCATCAAAAGTTTGCGATCGGGCCATTGGCTGATGTTGGCTTGCTGCAGCTGCAGCATCTGCATGTCTTCATTGAAAATGCCGCCCTGCCCGGTGCGAATTTTGTCCGTGATCGCTGCATCGTCAGGCTTGAACTGGCGCGCCATGCCCCAGTGGTACCAGTGTGAGGTCTCGGTCTCGGGTGTGATGAAGTCCACCACCACGCTGTAGGCCTTGTGCTCGGGAGCTGCATCAAAGCCACCTTTGCCCGCCAAAGCAACACCCACATCGATCATGACGTGGCTGGGTGGCGTGAAGCGGCAGATCTGCCAGCGATCGACCTTGGCCTGTGGGTCCAGGCCGTTGGCGCTCATGGCCATTTGCCAGAATGGCGGGGCCTGAATGCCTTGCATGTGGCGCTGCAAGATGACTTGGTCGCCCTCCACTTTGGTCTCGCACGGCGTCTCGTCGATCTCGGGCTGGCCGATGCTGTTGGCGTGCACATAGGTCTCGTGCGTCAGGTCCATCAGGTTGTCGATCATCAGGCGGTAATCGGCCTTGACGTGGTACAGCCCGCCGCCATAAGCCCAGGCCGGGTTGTCGAAGAACTCGAATACCGGCATCTTCGACTCATCGGCTTGGGTCTTGTCGCCGGGCCAGACCCAGACAAAACCATAGCGCTGCACCACGGCAAAGGCCTTGATGGCCGGAAAGCCGCGCACGCGCTGGCCTGGCATCTGCACCGTTTTGCCATCGGTGCCCATTTCCAGGCCGTGGTAACCGCACTGCAAATGCCCTTTGCACACCCGGCCCAGCGACAAGGGCGCCCCCCGGTGCGGGCAAAAATCCTCCACCGCTGCCACACGGCCGTCAGGGCCTTTGAAGAAGGCCATTTTTTCGTTGCAGATGGTGCGGCCCAGGGGCTTGTCGCCCAAGGCTTCGAGTTCGGCCTCAGTGCAGGCCACGTACCAGGTGTTTCGGATGAACATGCTTCAACCTTTATGGCAAATGAGTGATGTGCCCGGCATGGCCAAGCTTGGGGGATTTTGCTTGTGTTTCCAAATACCAGGGAGCTGGCAGCCAAAACCGAACCGCATGACTCGCGCTCACAAGGCCTTGACCTCTTCGTCCACCAAAATCACCAGATCTGCACCCGTGATCAAGGTGATGCGGTTTTCTGCGGCGTATTCCTCGGCTTTGGTGCTCACTTGCCCCAAGCTGATGCACACACTGTTGCTGGCCTCCAGCGCATCGCGGCGGGCCACCAGCTCGCGCAGCGGCTCCAAGCCCATGGCGGCCGCTTTCCAGCGTTTGGCGCTGACCACGGTGCGCACGCCCTTTTTTTCGAGCAGCATGTCGGCCGCACCTGTGAGTGTCGTGACGGTGTAGCCTTGGCGTGTGAAGGCCGTGTCCAGCACCACCGAAAAATCTCGCCAGCTCATGCCGGCAAGGTTTAGCAAACCTTTTTCAACCAAGGCGGGGCTGGGCAGGTTGCGCTGTCGCCACAGGGCCATGCAACCGATCACAAAAAAAGGAAAGCCCCCTAACATGCCCACACCCGCGTACTGCTCGGGCAACAAGGCCCCGGCCAGCAAGGCGATCACGGCCACCAGCACAAAACTGATCCACCACGGCGAGCGCAACAGCACTGCAAACAATGATTTCTCAGACATCTTGAATTTCACACGCACTCCCAGTCGATCAAAAAAGCGGCCTGCATGGCCGCAGGGCACATTATCAAACGGGTGTGTCGCCCGCCAAGGTGATGCGGTGCATCACCCGGCGAAAACCGTGGTAATCGTTCACGGGGTTGTGCTGGGTGCAGCGGTTGTCCCACACCGCCAGAGAGTGGGGCTGCCACACAAAGCGGCAAGTGAACTCGGGCTTGACCTGGTGCTGAAACAGGAAGCTGAGGAGGGGTGCGCTTTCGGCATCGGTCATGCCCACAATGCCCGAGGTGTGGGCGATGTTGACGTAGAGCGCTTTGCGACCGGTTTCGGGGTGGGTGCGCACCAGCGGGTGCTGCGCGGTGTACTCTTTCGGGGTGCTGTCCTTGCCGTCGCTTTTGATCCGGTCTTCACGGGTTTTGGACACGTCGGCTTTGGCCGAGCTGCTGATGCCCACCAAGCCATCGAGCAGCGACTTCATGGTGTCAGACAAGGTGTCCCAGGCCAGGTACTGGTTGGCAAACAGGGTGTCGCCCCCGTATGGCGGCACCTCTTTGGCCAGCAGCATCGAGCCCATGGGCGGCTGCTCCAGGTAGGTGGTATCGGAGTGCCAAATGCCACCAAAGTTGACTTTTTCGTGTTCGAGCTTTTTGACTTCGATGACGCAGGGAAAGCCGTCGAGACCTTTGACAAAAGGGTATTCGACCGGCTGTCCCAAGGTGTGGGCAAAGCGCATGAATTGATCGGGCCCGAGGTCCTGGTCGCGAAAAAAAATGACCTGGTACTGCAGCAAGGCGGCGCGGATGTCATGTTGCACATTGGCGGCCAGGGGCTGGGTCAGATCGACCCCGTGCAGCTCGGCGCCCAAGGCACCTGCAATTTGGCGAATGATCATCGTTTCATTGTTGCACAGGCACTTGGGTAAACCCCCATCGCTCATGTCCGACGCGAGACAAGCGCCACCGAGGCTTCGTGTCATTCTGGCTCTCTTCTTTTTTGGAGCTGACATGTTCAATCGTGCTTGGAAGTCTTTGGCCCTCTCGCTGGGCTTGTGCATGGTTCAGGGCACCGCGCTGGCGCAGGACTTTTTGTCCAAGCCGGTGCGCATTGTGGTGCCGCAAACACCCGGCGGGGCGTCGGATGCCTTGGCCCGCATCGTGGGCCAGAAGCTGAGCGAAAAATGGGGCCAGGCGGTGGTGATCGAAAACCGCGCAGGTGCCGGCGGCAACGTGGGCATGGAGCATGTGGCGCAGGCCGCTGCCGACGGCCACACGCTGCTCATGAGCTATGCCGGTTCGCACGCCATCAATGCGGCTTTGTACAAAAAACTGCCCTTCGATCCCGAGAAGGATTTTGAGCCTGTCGCCACCTTGGCCACTTTGCCCTTTGTGCTGGTGGTGCGCCCCGACTCGCCTGTCAAAAGCATCAAGGATCTGGTGGACCAAGGCCAGCGCTCGCCTTTGACTTTTGGCTCTGCAGGCAACGGCTCGGTGAACCATTTGCTGGGCGTCATGTTCAATGCCGCTGCCAACACCAAGCTCGAACACATTCCCTACCGTGGCGCAGCGCCTGCCATGCAAGACCTGATGGGCGGCCAGATCAACATGGTGTTCACCAGCTTGCCTTCGGTGTCCGGGGCCATCAAGGGCGGCACGCTTCGCCCAGTGGCGGTGACCAGTGCAGCGCGCTCGGGCAACTTCCCCAACATCCCCACCATTGCCGAAGGGGGTTTCAAAGAGTTTGATGTCTCGCCCTGGTTTGGCCTGTTTGCCCCGGCCAAAACCCCGGCTGCGGTGGTGCGCCGCATCAACCAGGATGTGCAAGACGTGCTGAAAAACAAAGACGTGATCGAGCGCTTCAATGCGCAAGGTGCGGATGTGCTGATCACCCAACCTGCCGAGTTTGCGGGCATGCTGAAAAAAGACCTGGCCAAGTGGGCCGTGGTGGTCAAGGCGTCGGGGGCGCAGATTGACTGAGGCGCTTGGGCTGGTCCCCAAAACCACCGACCTGTGCGATGCCTGCGACAGGGCACTGGCTTGCGCATTGCCTTTTCAAAGCTACGGTTTGCGCCGTGCCTTTACCGGCCCCATCCGCACCCTGCGTTGTCACGAAGACATTGGCTTGATGCGTGACACCATCACACAGCCTGGCCATGGCCATGTGCTGGTCATTGATGGCGGGGGATCTCTGTCACGGGCCCTGTTTGGCGATGTGATGGCTGCAGCCGCTTCAAGCAATGGGTGGGCAGGCTTGGTGATCCATGGTGTGATCCGCGATGCCGATGAAATCAATGCCATGGACGTGGGTGTGAAAGCACTGGGGACCGTGCCCAAGCGGGGCGAGCGGACTGGCGCAGGCGAGTTGGATGTGCCTGTGAGCTTTGGGGGCATGACGTTTTTGCCGGGGCACCATGTGGTGGCGGATGCCGATGGTGTGATCATGTTGCCTTTGGGCCTGACGGCCGCAGACATTCCAGTGGTCGATGTGGTGGCAGCAACGGCCTTGTACGCCAAGGGCTCCGGTGCTGCCTGACAGGCTTACCCACTTAACCGCCCTCCTGGAGCAACCCATGGTCCATTACTTTGACGAAGCCCGTGTTCAGCAATTGCTGAGCGTGCCCGATTTGCTGCAAGGCGTGCGCGAAGCGCTGGTCGCTTTGACGCTGGGCCAGGTGGTACAGCCACTGCGCATGGTCATGCCCATTGGCGAGGCAAGCAACGATGGCCTGCTCTTTTTGAAGCCCGCCCAGCTGGGCGATGCGCTGAGCACCAAGCTCATCACGCTGGTGCCCGGCAACGCCCAAAAGGGCTTGCCCACGTTGCTCAGCACCATCGTGTTGATGGACCCGGCCACAGGCCAAACGCTGGCCGTGATGGAGGGCAACACCATCACCGCCATGCGCACGGCAGCAGCCTCTGCCGTGGCGGTCGACGCGATGGTGCCGCACACGCCCCAGGTGGTGGCCATGCTGGGCAGCGGCGTGCTGGCGCGTAGCCACGCACAAATGCTGCGTGCCGTGCGCAAGGTGTCCGAAATCCGCGTGTGGAGCCCCACAGCCGCCAACGCGCAGCAGTGCGCACGCGACATTGGCGGCGTGGCCTGTGCCAGCGCCGAACAAGCCGTGCGCGGCGCCGACATTGTGTGCACCGTGACCAACGCCAGCGAACCGGTGTTGCAAGGTGCCTGGCTCAAGCCCGGAGCCTTTGTAGCGGCTGTGGGTGCGCCCCGCCCCACTTGGCGCGAACTGGACGATGCGGCCATGGCGCATTGGGTGGTGGCCGATCAGCGCGAAGCTGCCGAAAAAGAGTCGGGGGATGTGCTGCTGTCAGGCGCAACCATTGCCGCGGAAATCGGCGAAATTTTGTGTGCCCGTATGGCAGGCCCACCTGCGGGCACCACCATCATTTTCAAATCATTGGGCCAAGCCGTGGAAGACACGGTGGCCGCAAGGCTGGTGTACCGCGCAGCTTTGGCCGAACTGGGTGCTTGAAACCCAGACAGCCATTGCGGCCCTGAAAGCGCCACACTGCACCAACGGCTCAAGTTCTGGGGCCTGGTGTCGATTCTTGATGAATCGCTTTATCAGACCCATGCTGACTATCACCAAATCGCCAGAAAAATTCGACATCCCTGTTCGACACAGGTATGTGTTTCATGGCATGGACATTGGAGACAGCTTGTTTTTTGATGACTTCAAGCTGGCCGAAAATGCCAGGGTTGCGGCCATTCAGTACGTCAAGAGAAACCGGTTGAACTGGAAATTCGGCATACGGAAGATGCACGACGGCTGGCGCATCTTCCGGATGATTTAACGCCCCGAGCAGCTGTTGATGTTGCAAGGACAGTCGTAAATGTCACCCACAATCGTGGTCAAGTACCGGGAGCTGCCCATGTCTGTCGCTTCGCGTAAAACGATTTCCTGATTTGCCGTGATGTAGGCATTTTCAATGGTGTCCACCTCAGAATGGTGCACCACGGTGACCCATTTACCCCCCATCATGTGGGCACGGTTTTTGAACAAGTTCAAAGCCGATGTGAAGTCGGTGTTGGTGCGAATGCGGTAGCGCTTGATGAGCGAGCAGCTGTTCACGATGGCATACACCTGCGAGCCCACAATGACCGATCGCGATTGAGGTGTCTCTTGGTACAAGATATCCGGCTGAATCAAGGTTGCATCCCGGTAAGAGGGCCCTGTACTTGCCACACGCAGGTCAACTGTCGCGCAACCGGAAAGTACCACGGCACACAAAATGCCGATGAAAGAAGTTTTTGTCATGATGTCCACGCCAGTGAATTGAACCCAACCCATTGGAAATTTGCCGAGTTTTTTTTCATTATCACTTTTGTTGTTTGCACACATCCACATGACCCCATGTAACATCCGTAACTTGTTGACTTTGGGTTCTATTTGCACGCCGGTGCGCGCAACCGACAACACCCACGCAAACACCGCAACCGAAATGTCTTCCACTCGCGCGCTTTGAGCACACAACACTTCAACAGATAGGGTCACCCCATGAGCACCCCCAAAGCCTTTGCCGATGTCGTGATCGTGGGCAGTGGCGTCATGGGTGCGGCCACCGCTTATTGGTTGACCCGCCTTCAACCGAGCCTGCGCGTCACGCTGGTCGAGTCAGACACACTTTACGAAAAAGCCTCGTCGTCGTTGTCGGCCAGCTCGATCCGCCAGCAGTTCACCTGCCCCGTCAACATTCGCTTGAGCCAATACGGCATCGCCTTTTTGCGCGAAGCTGAAGCGCACTTGGGCCTGCCCGATCACCCGGCGGCGCTGGGTTTGCAAGAACCCGGTTACCTGTACCTCGCAAAACCTGATCAAGTCGCTGACTTGCAAACGGCGCACCAGATTCAAAAGCATGCCGGAGCTGATGTCGCCTTGCTTGGCCCCGAGGCCCTGCGCCAGCGTTACCCCTGGCTGCATGTGGACGATGTGGCGCTGGGCAGTCTGGGCTTGAGTGGCGAGGGTTGGTTTGACGGCCCTGCACTGCACCAGGCATTTTTGAAAAAAGCCATGGCGCAAGGTGTACAGCGCCTGCACGACCGGGTGGTGGGCATAGACCACACAGCCACACAAGTGACCTCTGTGCGACTGGCCAGTGGCGGCACTTTGTCTTGTGGGCAAGTCGTCAATGCGGCGGGGCCTTGGGCCGGCGAGGTGGCGGCCATGGCCGGGGTGCAATTGCCCATTGAGGCAGCGCGGCGCACGGTGTTTGTGCTGTCTTGTCCCGAGCCGCTGCCGCAGTGCCCCTTGCTGATCGACCCGAGCGGCTGGTGGCTGCGGCCTGAGGGTCGTTTTTTGATCACCGGCGCAGAGCCCCTGCACACCAAGCCCAGCCTGCCCCTGGAGCCCGATTGGGCCGAATGGAACGACGAACAATGGGCCTCTCTTGCGCACCGCATCCCGGCTCTGGCGGCGCTGCGTGTGGAGCGCGCTTGGGCGGGTTATTACGAGATGAACAGCTTTGACCACAACGCTGTGATCGGTCCGCACCCAGAATTAAACAACCTGTTTTTCATCAATGGTTTTTCGGGCCACGGCATGCAGCACGCTGCAGGCGCAGGCTTGGCACTGGCCGAGTGGATGCTGCTGGGCCAAGCGCAATCCATCGATGTGAAAGAGTTGGGCTTTGAGCGCCTGGTGCACCAGCGGCCGCTGCGTGAGTTGGCGGTGATCGGCTGAGGCTAAAGGTCTTCGCGTGCTTCGATCTGCATGCGCTGCACCACCGCACCACGCGAGCCCGCCACAGCGCGGATGCGCAAGGCTGGACCGGCTTCGAGCACCACGCGGCAGTGGTAATCGAGCCCATCCGTCTGTCCCGGGCAGCTGCTGGCAATGCGCCTGTGCCACTGCCGCTTGCCGTCAATTTCCAACGTCAGCTCGTGCCAAGCCTCGGCATTCTCTTCGGGCACACGCACCAGCAAGCTGACATCGATGTCAAACGTGCGTGGCCGCTTCAATGCGCCGGGAATGTTGAGCACGGCCACTGCATCGCCAACCTCGATGCGCCACAACTCGGGTTTCGCGGGTGAGGCCATGGGCTTCAGGCTTGCAGCAAGGCCTGGAGTTCACCGCTGTCGATTAAGCGGCGCAGGTCATCGGCACCACCCACCAAGGTGCCGCGCACAAACACCATCGGAAAAGTCGGCCAACCGGTCCACATCTTCAGCGCATTGCGCAAGCGCCACTGCGAGAAATAACTGCCGAACTCGATGTATTCGTGCGCCACGCCCGCTGCGGCCAGTGCCTTACGGGCCTTGCCTACAAAGGGGTTGCCCGATAAACCCACCACCACCACAGCGTGCTGGGCAATGGCCTGCTGCACCTGCTCGATCACGGGCAGATGAAGTTCGGCAATGCGTTGGCGGATGGCAGGATGGATGGCCGATTCGGCAAGTACGGGTCTGATCATGGGTTCACTTAGGTGGTTTGGACAAGGACATGCAGCATCTGCAGGACTGACACACCATGAAAAAAGGGTTACAGCCTTGTGAGCTGTAACCCGTTGATTTCAATGTTAAATGGTCGGCGTGGCGGGATTCGAACTCGCGACCCCTTGCACCCCATGCAAGTGCGCTACCAGGCTGCGCTACACGCCGACAAGACTTGAATTATAGCCTGAATCCTGGCCCCTTCAGACCGTGAGCAGCGCGCGAATTTGCAAAAGCTCTTGATGCATCGACAAGGCTGACTCCATACCTGGACGCGTTGGCCGATGGGATTCAATATCGTCGTTGACATCATCCGGCGGCATGTCGGCAGAAGCTTCCATTTCAGCGCTGTTGTCTTCCAGCATTTCATCCAGAAACGCACCCGAGCGCATGAGCTGACGCTCGCTTTGGGTCAACTCCAGCAATTTGTTGCGTGCCCCGCTGATGGTGAAGCCCTGGTCATACAAGAGGCCTCGGATTCGGCGAATCATCATCACTTCGTGCCGCTGGTAATAACGCCGGTTTCCACGACGCTTGACCGGACGCAGCTGCGTGAACTCTTGCTCCCAATAGCGCAAAACATGGGGCTTGACGCCGCACAGCTCGCCCACCTCACCGATGGTGAAGTAGCGCTTGGCTGGAATGGCGGGAAGCAAACTGTCCATGGCTGACAAGGAGTTATCTGGAAAACCTTGAAGCTTACTGCAAGTGTGTTCACCTCGTCCAGCCCTGATTGGGGCCGGCGCAAGAACGACTGAAGGCATGGGTCCAGCAAGAACCCTCAAACCAGACTCCAAAACAAAAAAGCCTAAGTAGAAATCTACTTAGGCTTTTCATTTTGGCGGAGTGGACGGGACTCGAACCCGCGACCCCCGGCGTGACAGGCCGGTATTCTAACCAACTGAACTACCACTCCTGGTAGCTGTAACTTTTGTCAGACTGCTTGTGCAACTGACCAAGTGCTACAAAACTTGGCGACCCTACGGGGATTCGAACCCCGGTACTCACCGTGAAAGGGTGATGTCCTAGGCCTCTAGACGATAGGGTCATAACCTGGACTGATTCTTTCGAATCTTCTCGACACTTTGGTGGAGGTAAGCGGGATCGAACCGCTGACCTCTTGCATGCCATGCAAGCGCTCTCCCAGCTGAGCTATACCCCCTTTGGCTTCACTTTCAGTCAAGAGCGTTACCGCTGTTAACTTTTTGTTATGCCTCGTTGGTGTCGAGACTTGAATTATAGACAGGTTTTTAAGCGTTTTTCAAGCTGGCGACAATTTTTTCTCTATGGCTCAAAAAAAGTACCGCGTCGAGTGAGGGTGTCTGTGCCGTGCCCATCACCAAGACGCGCACGGGCATGGCCAGCTGGGGCATCTTGAGGCCGGTTTCGGTCAGCGCGGCTTTGATGGCAGCGGCAATCGAGGGCTTGTCCCACACGCAAGTGGCCAGCTTGTCCGCCAGCAGCGCCAAGGCGGGTTTGACAGCGTCGGTCACGTGTTGGGCTTTTTCTTCGGCATTGGGCACCACGTCCAGATAAAAAGCCGAGATCCATTGGGCCAAAACCACGAGCGTGTCACAGCGGTCCTTGAACAAGCCACAAATGTTGGCCAAGCGCTCATCGGCCACCACCCCCAGTTTGGCCAGGAAAGGCTGAACATGCTGGGCCAACTCCTCGTCAGGCAAGGCCTTGAGGTGCTGGGCGTTGACCCATTTGAGTTTGGCTTCGTCAAACTGCGCGGCGCTGCGGCCCAGGTGGTCCAGGTTGAACCACTCCAAAAATTGTGCGCGGCTAAAGATTTCATCGTCGCCGTGACTCCAACCCAGACGCGCCAAATAGTTGACCATGGCGTCGGGCAAATAGCCTTCGTCGCGGTAGGCCGTCACGGCCTTGGCACCGTTGCGCTTGCTCATCTTCTCGCCTTGCTCATTCAGCACGGTGGGCAAGTGGGCATACACCGGCGGCTCTTTACCCAGCGCTTTGAAGATGTTGATTTGACGTGGTGTGTTGTTGACATGATCATCGCCACGAATGACGTGTGTGATGGTCATGTCGATGTCGTCTACCACCACACAGAAGTTGTAGGTGGGCGTACCGTCGGGGCGCGCGATGACCAAGTCGTCCAGCTCGTCGTTGCTGATCTCGATGCGGCCTTTGACCTTGTCGTCCCAAGCGACCACGCCGCCAATCGGGTTCTTGAAGCGCAGCACGGGCTTCACGCCCTCGGGGATGGCGGGCAAGGTCTTGCCAGACTCGGGACGCCAAGTACCGTCGTACCGGGGCTTTTCCTTGTTGGCCATTTGGTGTTCGCGCAGGGCATCGAGTTCTGCCACGCTCGTGTAGCAGGGGTACACATGGCCAGCGGCGATCAAATCGGCCAGCACCGCTTTGTAGCGGTCCATGCGTTGCATTTGATAGAAGGGGCCTTCGTCGTGGTCCAGTCCCAACCAAGCCATGCCTTCGATGATCACATCCACCGACGCTTGGGTCGAACGGTCCAGGTCAGTGTCTTCAATGCGCAAAATGAAGTCGCCGCCCGTGGCGCGGGCAAAGGCCCAGGGGTACAAGGCCGAGCGGATGTTGCCAAGGTGAATGAAACCGGTGGGCGATGGGGCAAAGCGGGTGCGCGTGTGTACAGGTGTCGTCATATCAGAGGGTATCGAGACCACGGGAGAGGTCTTTTTGAATGTCTTGCGGGTATTCCAGGCCAACAGCCACGCGGATCAAGCCCTGGCCAATGCCGGCGGCTTGGCGTTGGGCTTCGGTCAGGCGGCCGTGCGAGGTGCTGGCCGGGTGCGCCACCATGGTTTTGGTGTCGCCCAAGTTGGTGGCCAGTGAGAGCATTTTCATCTGGTCCATCACATGGAAAGCCCTTTGGCGCGAGGCCTCGGGGCCATCGGCTTTCACCTCAAATGACAAAACCGCGCCGCCCAGGCCCGACATCTGGCGCATGGCCAAGTCGTGCTGTGGATGACTGGCCAAACCCGGGTAAAACACACGCGACACGGCGGGGTGCTTTTCCAGCCATTCGGCCAAAATTTGCGCACGGGCGCTTTGCGCACGCATGCGCAAGTCCAGGGTTTCCAGCCCTTTGAGCACCACCCAGGCGTTGAAGGGCGCGAGCGTCATGCCGCCGCTTTTGAGCACGGGCAAAAACTTCTCGGTGATCATTTGCTGCGGCGCACACAGCGCCCCGGCCATCACGCGGCCCTGACCGTCCAGGTACTTGGTGCCCGAATGCATGATGATGTCCGCCCCCATGGTCACAGGGCGCTGCAGGGATGGCGTGGCAAAGCAGTTGTCCACGGCAAACAAGGCCCCCGCGTTGTGGGCGATGTCGGCCAGCGCCTGGATGTCGCACACCTCGGTCAGGGGGTTGGTCGGGGTTTCGGCAAACAGCAAACGTGTGTTGGGGCGGATGGCGGCTTGCCACTCGTGCAAGTCGGTTTGCGAAACAAAGCTGGACTCCACGCCGAACTTGGCCAAGTCCGAACCAATCAGCTTGATGGTCGAGCCAAACATGGAGCGCGAGCACACCACATGGTCGCCCGCTTTGAGCAGACCCATGCACATCATGAGGATGGCGGACATGCCCGAGGCCGTGCCCATGGCCGCTTCAGTGCCTTCGAGGGCGGCCAGTCGCATTTCCATGCTGGCCACTGTGGGGTTACCGTAGCGGCCGTAGGTGTAGCCTTCTTCGTCGCCAGCAAAGCGGCGGGCAGCAGCTTCGGCACTGGGCTGCACATAGCCGCTGGTCAAATACAGAGCTTCGGAGTTTTCACCATACTGGCTGCGTTCCACGGCGGCACGCACTGCCAGGGTCTCGATGTGCAGGTCGTCAAATTTTTGGGCTTCGGTCATGGCAGTTGCTCACACGCTGGCGTTGGGCAAAGCCAAACGCGAATTGTCGTCATCACCCTCTTCCACCTGGATTCGGGTTTCGTTCAAACGGGTGATGTCGTCGATGGAAATATCGCCCGTCACATACACACCGTCAAAGCAGGAGGCATCAAAGTCGGACAGCGTCCCCGCTGCGTTGATACGCGCTTGCGCCACAGCGGTTTTCATGGCGTCCACGTCCTGGTAAATCAGGGCGTCGCAGCCAATGATTTCGCGGATCTCTTCGATGCTGCGGCCGTGCGCCACCAGCTCTTGGCTGGTCGGCATGTCGATGCCGTACACGTTGGGGTAGCGCACAGGGGGCGCAGCGCTGGCCATGTAGACCTTGCGCGCACCCGCGTCTCGCGCCATTTGCACGATCTCGCGGCTAGTGGTGCCGCGCACGATGGAGTCATCCACCAACAGCACGTTACGGCCCTTGAACTCACTGACGATGGTGTTGAGCTTTTGACGCACAGACTTCTTGCGCACCGCCTGGCCCGGCATGATGAAGGTGCGGCCCACATAGCGGTTTTTGACAAAGCCCTCACGGTAAGGGATGCCGAGCAAATGAGCCAACTGCGTGGCGCTGGGTCGGCTGGACTCCGGGATCGGGATCACGACATCGATGTCGCTCGGCGGCAAGGTAGAAATCACGCGCTTGGCCAGCGTCTCGCCCAGGTTCAAACGGGCTTGGTAGACCGAAATGCCGTCCATGGTGGAGTCGGGGCGGGCCAAGTAAACGTACTCAAAAATGCAAGGGCTCAATTGCGTTTTTTCGGCGCAGGGCTGGGTGTGCATTTGCCCTTCCAGGTCGATAAAAATGGCTTCGCCCGGGGCGACATCGCGCTCAAACTGATGGCCCGTGCCGTCCAGCGCCACCGATTCGCTGGCCAGCATGATGGAGCCATCTTCACTGCGGCCCATGCACAGGGGGCGGATGCCGTGCGGGTCACGGAAAGCCACCAGGCCATGGCCTGCGATCAAGGCAATCACTGCGTAAGAGCCTTTGACACGACGATTCACGCCACGCACGGCCTCGAAAACATCCACCGGCTTCAGAGGCAAGCCACGGGTGGTTTTTTCCAGTTCGTGGGCCAGCACGTTGAGCAGAACTTCGGAGTCACTCTCGGTGTTGATGTGGCGGTGGTCGTTGGAGAACAACTCGGCCTTCAAGGCATGTGCATTGGTCAAGTTGCCGTTGTGCACCAGCACCAGGCCAAAGGGGGCGTTGACATAAAAAGGCTGGGCCTCTTCTTCGCTGAAGGCGTTCCCGGCTGTGGGGTAACGCACCTGGCCCAAACCGCAATTGCCGGGCAAGCTGCGCATGTTGCGGGTGCGGAACACGTCGCGCACCATGCCCTTGGCCTTGTGCATGAAGAACTTGCGGTCCAGTTGCGTGACGATGCCTGCCGCATCTTGGCCCCGGTGCTGCAACAGCAACAAGGCGTCATAAATCAGTTGATTGACCGGAGCGCTGCTGACAACGCCGACAATTCCACACATACTTTTTATCCGTTCAAAAAATCGCTGCGCCCGGAAATGTTCAAGGCAAATAATCGACAAAGGTCTGTGGCAACAAGGGCTTGAGGCCCTTGAGCATGAGGTCCAGCCAGGTCGGCCCCACAGACCCCCGCCACCACTCCTCTTGCGACAAACCCAGCAACTGCAAAACCACCGTCAAGGCCAACAAAAGCACCACGCCTCGCGCCAAACCAAAAATGCCGCCAAGCGCCCTGTCCACTGGTCGCAAACCCACGGTTTCCACCAGTTTTTTGACCAGCCAAGACAACAAACCGGCCGCAAACAAGGACGCAACAAACACCAAGGCAAAGGCCACCGCATACTGCACCTGCGCCGCTGCTTCTTTGAGAAAAGGCAAAAAGGCCACGGCATCTGCGGCCAACCATTGCGCCAAAATGAAGGCAGCCATCCACCCTGCCAAGGACAAGACCTCGTAAACCAAGCCGCGCCACAAACCCACCAACATGGAGGCCAGCAATACCGCCAACAAAATCCAGTCGGTCACGGCGAGTGCCACATCAGATCCTCAAGACGGCTGGTGAAAAGTCGAGTTTGCGAACCTTGGCCGCGGCTTTGTCAGCCTCTTCACGGCTGCTGAAGGGCCCCACCCGAACCCGCGTTGTGGATTTGCCGTCAGGGGTCTCCACCACTTGCGTGAAGGTGATCAAGCCCGCTTGTTCCAACTTGCGGCGCACTTCGCGCACCTTGGCCGGATCACTGAAGGCACCGACCTGCACCACATGCCGCTCAGCTTTGGCTGAGGGAGGCTTGCCTTCGAGCAAAGCCCGGGCTTTGTTGCCGTCGTCTTTGGGTTTGGCTACGGGTTCTGTCTTGTCAGTTTTGGTGGGTGCGGGCTTGACTTCGGCCTTGACCACTGGCGGCTTGGGCGCAGCCTCTGATGGCTTGGGCGCAGGCTCTTGCACTGGTTTGGGCTCATCCGGGGGCGCAGGTTTGGCGGTTTGAACCATTTCCTCTTTCGCATCCAAGCCCTCTTGCGCGGGCAAAGGTTTGGCATCGGGCAACAAGGGTTTGGCAGGGCTGGCATCCGAGTGCAAGGCCGGCATCACTTTCAAAGGGGAACCGGTGGGACGATCCGGGATCAGGATCGGGGTGTCCACCGCCACAGGGCGCGGTTGTGTGTCAAACAACAATGGAAAGCCGACCACAGCAAGCAGCACCAGAACCACGGCACCGATCAGGCGATGGCGGGCGCGTCGGCGCACCAACTCGATGCTCTCGCCCGATCCAGGCGCGACCGTTTCGGCCGAGGCTGGGGAGGAGGCCGTTTGACCCGGAAAACGGAACTTGAAAAACGCCATGGCAGGTGCTCAAGGGCTGAGGTGTTTGGCTTGCAGTCGGGGAATACCCTCTTGCAAAACACCGCCCACGGTATAAAAGGAGCCAAAGACAACGATTCTATCAGCCGGGTCTGCAACGTCGATGGCCGCCTGCAGGGCCTGCATGGGGTCGGCATGCACACTGCTGCTGGCGTCTGCACGCTGGTTTTGAGCGGCCCAAGCCTGCTGCAAATCCTTGGCTTTGGCTGCCCTGGGCAGCGGCAAATCGGTGAAATACCACCGGTCAATCATTGGGTTGACCTTTTGTAGCATGGGCAACAAGTCCTTGTCTGCCATGGCCCCCAGCACCGCGTGGGTGGTGGGGTAAAAACCCATGGCGTCCAGGTTGGCCGCCAGCGCAGCCACCGAATGCGGGTTGTGCGCGACATCCAGCACCAAAACAGGCTGCCCAGGCACGATCTGGAAACGTCCGGGCAGCTCCACCATGGCCAGACCGTTGCGCACCGCCTGTGCGGTGACGGGAATGCGCTGGCGCAAGGCGTCCAGCGCGGCCAGCACACCCGAGGCGTTGATCAGTTGGTTGGCACCGCGCAGGGCCGGGTAGGCCATGCCGCTGTAGCGACGTTCGCGCCCTGCCCAAGCCCATTGCTGCTTGTCGCCCGAAAAATTGAAATCCCGACCAAAAAGCCAGAGATCGGCCCCGACAGCGCCAGCATGGTCGATCACACTTTGCGGCGGCACCGGGTCGCTCACGATCACCGGCCGCCCGGCACGCATGATGCCCGCCTTCTCAAAACCAATACTCTCGCGGTCGTTGCCCAAAATGGCCATGTGATCCAGATCGATGCTGGTGATCACCGCGCAATCGGCGTCAATGATGTTGACCGCGTCCAGGCGGCCGCCCAAACCGACCTCCAAAATTGCCACATCCAAGTTGGCGCGAGCCATCAGGTGCAGGATCGCCAGGGTGCTGAATTCGAAATAAGTCAAGCTGACATCGCCGCGCACCGCCTCGACAGCGGCAAAAGCTTCGGCAAAGGCCTCGGCCGAGGCCGACTCACCGTGCAAACGGCAGCGCTCTTCAAAGTGGACCAGATGCGGCGAGGTGTAAACGCCTGTGCGGTAGCCCGCTTGCAGCAGCACAGCCTCGAGCATGGCGCAGGTCGAGCCCTTGCCGTTGGTGCCCGCCACGGTGATGACGGGGCAGTCAAAACGCAGCGCCATGCGCTCGGCCACGGTTTTCACGCGGTCCAGCCCCATGTCAATCGCCACGGGGTGCAACTGCTCGCACCAGTCGAGCCATTCCTGTAGAGTCTTCATAGCGGCGATTGTCGCCCAGTCTTGTCACTTTCTATTTGATCAAATCCCCATGGACCCCATTGTTTTCGGCATTCAAAACTGCGACACAGTCAAAAAAGCCCGCACCTGGCTGGCCGACCAGGGCCTGAACGCGTCATTTCACGACTTCAAAAAACAAGGTGTGCCCGAAGCGCAGCTGGACTGTTGGCTGAGTGCGGTCGGTTGGGAAACCCTGCTCAACCGCAAGGGCACCACCTGGCGCAAACTGGACGCCACTGTGCAATCGGGCGTGACGGACAGCGCCAGCGCCAAACAAGTCATGCTGGTGCACGCCAGCACCATCAAACGGCCGGTCATTGCTTGGCCCTCAGGCAGGATCACTGTGGGCTTCACGCCTGATCAATGGCCTGCCTGAGAAGCAGACAGACGCTCGCTGAAGGACGGTCTTGGCGCACAGCGGTGGCTGTTGAAAAACCTGCGTGGACGCGCGCACCCATGAACAGGGCCTTAACTTTACGTGGCAGTCATACTGAACTGTGCAGCCAGCGCTAAACTCATCTACAGTGATTTGACGGAGAAACCAATCATGAAAACCCTGATGACCGCTCTTTTACTGACAGCAACCGGGCTGGTGCACGCCCAAGAAGTCGGACAAGTGATCTCCCGCACTGCGGTGTACCAACAAGTCGCCGTGCCACGCCAAACCTGCACGCAAACACCCGTGGCCGTGCAGAACCCCACATCCGGCGCAGGCGCCTTGATGGGCGCCATCGCCGGCGCTGCGATCGGCCACCAAATTGGGGGCGGATCGGGCCGTGCTGTGGCCACCATGGCCGGCGTCATGGGCGGTGCCATCTTGGGCGACCGGATCGAAAATCCGGGCAGTCAGATGCAAAACCAAACCACCTGCACCACCCAGACCGCTTACGAAAACCGTTTGAGCGGGTACAACGTGGTTTACGAATACGCAGGCAAGCAATACAGCGTTCAACTGCCCCAAGACCCGGGCCCGACCATCCAGCTGCAAGTCACCCCCATCGGCTTGCCCCAGTCTGCCGCGCCTGCAGACACGGTGGTGACCACGAGCACCGCAATGGCCCCACTCATCACCGAATCCCGCGTGGTGTACGTGCCCACACCGGTTTACCGAAATTACCCCCCAATTCACACCAACATCTATTGGGGCGGGGGCTGGAGCAATGGCCACGTTCAAAACCGCCGCCATGGCCACGGCCATTGGCGCTGAAAGTCCCTGATCGCCGCTCACCATCGATCCCCGATCGGATCGGCCGTCTGGCCTAAAATGGCAGGCTGACTGGCCACCAAGGGCGTCCAAAGACGCCCTTTTCCATTGACGCGGGACTGACCCGCCCTTTTGAAGCATCACCCATGACCACCCAAACCATCGACGGCGTCTCCGTCAACACCCAAGCCAATGTTTACTTTGACGGCAAATGCGTCAGCCACGGCCTG
>JBIKQY010000351.1:0-3338 GCA_044349465.1 Limnohabitans sp.
TGATGGAGCAAAAGGTGCAGCCGCCAAAGCAGCCGCGCATGATGTTCACGGAAAAACGGATCATCTCCCACGCAGGGATCTTGGTGGCGTGGTCGTGGCTGCCGTTTTCGTCGGCATAGCGCGGGTGCGGGCTGCGGGCGTACGGCAGGTCGAACACATGATCCATCTCAGCGGTTGTGAGCGGGATGGGTGGCGGTGTGATCCACACGTCGCGGGCGGTGGTGCCTTCGCCGTGGGCTTGCACCAGGCAGCGGGCGTTGCCGGGGTTGGTTTCCAGGTGCAGCACCCGGTTGGCGTGGGCATAGAGCACGGCATCCTGCTTGACCTGCTCGAAGCTGGGCAGTCGGATCACGCTTTTGTCGCGGGGCGGCACTTTGTGCGTGCCTTTGCCGCGCAGTGCGGGGTTAGGCACAAAGGTGAGCGGCTGAGTGATGGGCTGAATAGCGGCTTGCACGGTGCGGGCTTGTGCAACAGCGGCGGACAAGTCGGCTTCAACGCTTTGCATGTTTTGCGCGTTGTGGCCATCAGCCACTTCCTTGGCCTCTTCCTCACGCGCACAGGTCGCACCCTGCTCCCGCGCCTGGTCCGAAATCATCAAATACGGGTTGATGTGCGCTTCCACATGGCCTGGGGTGTCCACGCTGGTGGAGTCGATCTCGAACCAGCCTTCTGGGGTCTCGCGACGCACAAAGGCGGTGCCGCGCACGTCGGTGATCTGCTGCACCGGCTCGCGGGCGGCCAGGCGGTGGGCGATCTCGACAATGGCGCGTTCGGCGTTGCCGTAAAGCAGCAGGTCGCACTTGCTGTCCACCACCACGGAGCGGCGAACTTTGTCAGACCAGTAGTCGTAATGCGCGATGCGGCGCAGGCTGCCTTCGATGCCACCCAGCACGATGGGGACTTCGGGGAACGCTTCACGGCAGCGCTGGCTGTAGACGATGGCGGCGCGGTCCGGCCGCTTGCCGCCCTCATCACCCGCGGTGTAGGCGTCGTCGGTGCGGATTTTGCGGTCCGCCGTGTAGCGGTTGATCATGGAGTCCATGTTGCCGCTGGTCACGCCCCAAAACAGGTTGGGTTGGCCCAGTTCTTTGAAGGCGTCGGCGCTCGTCCAGTCGGGCTGGGCGATGATGCCGACCCGGAAACCCTGGTTTTCCAGCATGCGGCCAATGACCGACATGCCAAAGCTGGGGTGGTCCACATAGGCGTCGCCCGTGACGATGATGATGTCGCAGCTGTCCCAGCCCAGTTGGGTCATTTCGGCGCGGCTCATCGGCAAAAACGGGGCCGTGCCAAAGCGCTGCGCCCAGTACTTGCGGTAACTGGTCAGCGGTTTGGCGTCACGCGGGAAAAAGGAAACGTCGACAAAGGCGTTCATGGGCGGGCATTCGGGATAACCCAATAGTGTAGGGGTTCAACGGTGGGCTTACAGTTGGGATGGATATCGCACAATACGCCAAAAGGCAACAAATAAGAGAGTCTGAATGAGTTTCAAAACTTGGAACGTTTTGTGGGAGGACACGACCCAACGGCAACTCTTGAGGAACCTGCAGTTCAACAGTGAGCCCCCAGCGTTCATACCTTGCGATGACCGACGCTCGTTCGCGGCCTACCGAACCAGCCTGAGTGAAGTTCTTGGTTTTACCCTTTCGTTCAATTTTTGGCTGGTTTTACCGATCGTGATTCCGATTCATGGCATTTATTGGTGGTTGAAACGGATTCGAACCCAACCGGGCTGGCATGTGGATTGGATCCATCTTCGCGTTCAGGCTGTGGGTCAAAAAAATGTCCGGGACTTTCAGCTGTCAGCAGATATGGGATTGTTGGCCCACCACCGGCAAATTGACATCACGCACCCCACCGCTGGGCCTGTCCTGACCTTGTTCACGGCAGCAGCATCGAACGACCCGCTTGACCAAAACGCACAAGAAAATCTGGCCAGGACACTGGCCGACAAGTTGAAATTGCGTCTGGTCGGTTGCAGGGTTGCACTGAAATAGAAATATTGGCTGAGGTATCCCGACGAGCTGACACAGAGGTTCAAAGGTCTTTTTGGGCCCGCTCGATCAAGTCGATAAAGCTCGGCGCATCACCCAGTGCCTGGGCGCAAAGCAGGGCCAGCTTGACCAAAAAGAGTTCGGATTTTTCGGGGCCTGCGGCGTCAATGGCCATGGCCAGTTGGTCATAAGCAGTTTCCAGACCGGCAATGTCCAGACCAGTGTTCGGGTTCATGGGGCTTCTCCGGAAGTGGCCTGCACAAGGGCGGCGTCAAGGCGCTGTGCATCGAGGTGCAACCAGCGGGCACAAACGTGTTGGTCGGGGCGCAACAGGTAAGCAGCGCCGGGCGTGGTCACGCCGTAGCGGCTGTGCACACGTCCTTGTGGATCGGACAGCACTTGCAGCCAGAGCATATCGGCCGGGCTGGGCGCCATGCCCGCATCCGCGCCAACCCCTTGGGTGATGCAAGTGATCCTGAGCGGCAAGCCCTTGGCCCGCCATTGGGCCACGCTGGCCAGCACATCGGCAGGCAATGCATCGGCCGCACCAAACCACAGCAAGTCAAAACCACCGCCCAAGTGGTCCAGCAAAAACTGTGAATCCGTCAGGCGAACATTGAGTGGCGGTGCGCCATGCGCGGGACCGGACTGGAACTGCGCGTTGTCGTCCACGCGGCAGTTGAGGCTGGAATGGCTGTACTCGTGTGGGCGCGAGGTGCGCCAGTGGTAGAGCGGTCGCACAAAGGCTTCGGTGAGCGAGAGCGACAACACGGCATCGCGCAGCAAACGAAAGCCGCGTGTGGACGGGGTCATGAAGCGGGTGCTTTTGCCCGCTTCTTCGATGATTTCCCAAGCCGCAGCCACGCGCTCGGCGCTGTAGTTGGCCAGCAAAGCCGCAGAAGCCTGCCCCCGGCAGACCAGTGCCAGCCGCCAGGCCAGGGCCTGCGCGTCCTGAAAGCCGGTGTTGGCCCCCCGCACACCAAAAATCGGCAGCAGATGGGCGGCGTCGCCCATGAACAAGGTGCGCCCCACCAGATAGTCGGGCAAGGTGAGCGTTCGCGCCGAATACACCGAGCTCCAGTCCATCTCCCAAGGCTTGTCGGCATGGCCGATCATGGCCAGTTGGGCGTTGATGCGGGTTTTGAGCGATTCGGGCGACAAGGCTTGCTCGGGCGTTTCGCCCTCGGGCAGTTGGTAGTCAATGCGCCAGATGCCCAGGGGCTCGCGGTGCAAAAGCACGGTGTTGCCGGGGTTCCATTCGGGGTCAAAAAAGGCCAGGCGCTCGGTGGGCAAAGGCAGGTCGATGCGGATGTCGGCAATGACAAAACGGCCTTCGTAAGAAGC
>JBIKQY010000352.1:0-3332 GCA_044349465.1 Limnohabitans sp.
TTGGGCATCGTGCTGGACATGGCGCGTGCCACCAAGTTCCCGCTGCCGCTGTCCAGCACCGCGCACCAGATGTTCATGCAGGCCAGCACCGCAGGCTTTGCCAAAGAAGACGACAGCGCCGTGATCAAGATTTTTCCGGGCATTGAATTGCCAAAAGCAAAGGGCTGAACCCCTGTGTAGGAGCCCACCCCGTGGGCGATGGGCGTGGAACACGCCCTCAAAAACCATCGCCCACGGGGTGGGCTCCTACAAAATTCTGTGTAGGCCCTTGGCATAACGGTGTGATGCCGATACAAGGCCACAGCCAACAACCAGAGATTTGACATGAGCACTTTGAAAATGGGTTTGAAACTTGGATGCATCGCCGACGACTCTACCGGCGCCACCGACCTGGCCAACAACCTGGTGCGCTCGGGCATGCGGGTGGTGCAGACCATCGGTGTGCCGGATGTGCCCTTGGCAGCCGACGTGGATGCGGTGGTGGTGGCGCTCAAGTCGCGCACCATTCCGGCCGCCGAGGCCATCGCGCAATCGCTTGAAGCCTTGAGGTGGCTGCAAGCGCAAGGGGCGCAGCAGATCTATTTCAAATACTGCTCCACTTTTGACAGCACGCCCGAAGGCAACATCGGCCCGGTGACCGAGGCGCTGATGGACGCGCTGGGGACGGACTTCACGATCGCGACCCCGGCCTTTCCGGACAACGGCCGCACCGTGTTCAAGGGCTATTTGTTTGCGGGCAACGTGTTGCTGAATGAAAGCGGCATGCAGAACCACCCGCTCACGCCCATGACCGATGCTAACCTCGTGCGTGTGATGCAGGCGCAAACGAAGCGCAAGGTGGGTCTGATCGATTACAAAACCGTGGCCCTTGGCGAAGCGGCCATCCGCGAGCGCATTGCCGCCTTGCGTGCCGATGGTGTGGGCGTGGCCGTGGTGGACGCCACCAGCAACGACGACCTGCACCTTCTCGGACCTGCCTTGAAAGGCATGCCGCTGGTCACCGCAGGCTCGGGCGTGGCCATTGGTCTGCCTGCCAACTTTGGCCTGCAACCTTCGATGCAAGCGAGCCAGTTGCCTGCGGCATCGGGCCTGCAAGCCGTGGTGTCGGGCAGTTGCTCGCTGGCCACCAATGCGCAAGTTGCACACTTCAAAGCCTCCGGCCGACCTGCGATGGCCATCGACCCCGCCAGCCTGATGAACGGCCAAAGCGATGCGGTGGTGCAGCAGGTGCTGGCTTGGGCCGCGCCCTTGCTCCTGGGTGGCCCGGTGTTGGTGTATTCGACCGCCGAGCCCGAGGCCGTCAAAGCTGTGCAAGCGCAACTGGGCGTGGCAGAGGCAGGCGCTTTGGTGGAACACGCCTTGGCGTCTGTCGCGCGCGGCCTGGTGGCCCTGGGCGTTCAGCAGCTGGTGGTGGCGGGTGGCGAAACCTCGGGCGCTTGTGTTCAGGCCCTGGGTATTGCGCAGCTGCAAATCGGCCCGCAAATCGACCCGGGTGTGCCGTGGTGCCATGCGTCGTCAGCCACGGGCGGCGTGCACATCACGCTCAAATCGGGCAACTTTGGCACCGAAGATTTTTTCAGCAAGGCGTTCGACACTTTGCATTGATATGTAGGAGTGCACCCCGTGCGCGATTCAGTTGCTTGTGGTGCACAAGCGATCGAGCACAGGGTGCGGCTCCTACAATCAAACCATGACCTCCGGAGACCTTGCATGACCGAATCCCAAGCCCGCGAAGAAATCTGCCGCGTGGGCCGCAGCTTGTTTGAGCGCGGTTACGTGCACGCCACGGCGGGCAACATCAGTGTGCGGCTCGATGATGGTTTCTTGATCACGCCCACCGACGCTTGCCTGGGTTTTTTGGACCCTGCCCGCCTGGCCAAACTCGACCTGCAAGGCCAGCCCATCAGCGGCGACAAGGCCAGCAAAACCATCACCTTGCACCGCCAGATATATGCGGCTGCTTGCGCGCACGATGGCACCACCCGCTGCGTGATCCATACCCACAGCACGCACTGCGTGGCGCTCAGCCTGAACGCCGTCGGCCCTGAACTGCTGGCCCCTATCACGCCTTACTTTGTGATGAAAGTCGGCCATGTGCCGATCGTCACCTACCACCGCCCAGGTGGTCCCGAGGCAGCCGCCGAAGTGGCCAGCTTGATTGCTCGCTATGCCGAACGCGGCACGCCCATCCGCGCCGTGATGCTGCCCCGCTTGGGCCCCAATGTGTGGCATGCCACGCCCGCAGCGGCTATGGCCACGCTCGAAGAACTGGAAGAAACCGCCCGGCTCATGCTGCTGGCCCCAGCCACACCCGCGCTGCCAGAAGCTGCGCTGGAAGAACTGCGCCAAATTTTTGGAGCACTCTGGTAAGCCTGCAGGCGCAGCGTTCTTGCCGCGATGGACTTCATTGACCTTAGAAAGAAACCCGATGCCCCGTTTTGCCGCCAACCTCTCCATGATGTACCCCGACATGCCATTTCTGGACCGCTTTGAAGCGGCCGCCAAAGACGGCTTCAAGGCCGTGGAATATTTGTTTCCTTATGCCTTTCCAGCGCAAGACCTGGCCGCCCGCCTGAAGGCCAACGGCTTGCAGCAAGTGCTGTTCAACGGCCCACCTGGCGGCACCGACACCGACAGCTTTACCAAGGCCTGGGAGACGGGCCAACGCGGCACAGCCAGTGTGCCCGGGCGCGAAGCAGAGTTTCGCACCGGCTTTGGCCAAGCGCTGGTGTATGCCGAGGCGCTGAACTGCCCGCGCATCCACGCCATGGTGGGCTTGCGCTCTGATGGTGCCAGCCCCGAAGCAGCTGACGCCACGCTCATCAGCAACTTGCAATGGGCCGCAGCCGAAGCCGCCAAAGCAGGACGCGATGTCTTGATCGAGCCGATCAACACCCGCAGCGTGCCGGGTTTTCACCTCAACCGCCAAGACCACGCGCACCGCATCGTGCAGGCCTTGGGCGCGTCCAACGTGAAGGTGCAGATGGACTTGTTCCACTGCCAGATCGTCGAAGGCGACTTGAGCGCCAAGATTGCCCAGTACCTGCCCACGGGCCGGGTGGGGCATTTCCAGATCGCCGAGGTGCCGCACCGCCACGAGCCGGGCACGGGCGAAGTGAACTGGACACACATCTTCCAGGTCATCGACAAGGTGTCGGCGGACTGCGGTTGGGACGGCTGGATGGGCTGCGAGTACAACCCGGCCGATGCTTCGGCGGGCGGCACATCGCGCGGCCTAGGCTGGGCGCGGCCTTACCTCTGATTGTTGGCGCTGGTGCGCACAGGCTGATCAGGGCGTGTGCCACGCACATCGCCCACGGGGTGCAGCGCCT
>JBIKQY010000353.1:0-3322 GCA_044349465.1 Limnohabitans sp.
TGGACCAGCGAGTAGCGGGTGAATTCGGTGTGCCGCTCCCATTTGAGGGTGTAGGCCCCCAGGCGCAAACGCACAAAGTTGCCTTGCATCTCCTCGAGCATCAAATCGGGTTGCAGGCGCTGGAGGTGCTCCCATTCCTGCTCGCGGCTGACCCCGTTGTTGAACACACCCACCAAGACGATGAAGGCTGGCAAACGGATGCGGGCGCTGGGGCGGGCATGGACCTCGTTGTGCAGCGCTATGCGTAAGGGGTCGTCAACAGGCAGGGTGTTCATGGAGGGGCTCTGGTGGGCTGGGCGGACTTGGGCGTTCATTCTAGCGAGGGGGGCGTCTGCCAAGGCGCTGCATGGGCTGTGCCTTCTTGACGAGCACAGGGCAGCTCTTGCCGCCTTGGCCAGTCGTGGTCTTGCGTATGGCGTGGGGTCTTGGGCGTTCTGCATTAAGTCATTGCTTAATTAATCGATTGCGAATATTGAATTGTCCTGAGCCCCAGACCTTCTTAAAGTGGAGCCCTTCTTCCTCACGAAGGGCTCCACCCCATGTTGAAAGCACTGATCTTTGATGTCGACGGCACCTTGGCCGACACCGAAATGGCCCACTTGGCTGCGTTCAACCATGCCTTCGCCGAGGTGGGCCTGGATTGGCACTGGGATGTGCCGCTGTACACCCGCTTGTTGGCGGTGTCGGGCGGCAAAGAGCGCATCAAGGCGTATTGGCAAACGCTGGAGTCCCTGCCCAAGGACATCACGGGCGCGGGCATGCAGGAGACGATTGACCATTTGCACGAGATCAAAACCGCCGCTTACGAGCAAGCGGTGCAAGACGGCGCGGTGCACATGCGCCCGGGCGTGCTGGCGCTGCTGTCGGCCGCCAGTTCGGCGGGGCTCAAACTGGCCATTGCCACCACCACTTCACCCGTGAACATCGCGGCCTTGCTGCGCCAGGCCATCGGGCCGGACTGGATGCTGAATTTTTCGGTGATCGAAGACGCCTCGACCGCGCCGCGCAAAAAACCCGACCCGATGGTCTACCAGCAAACCCTGTCTCGCCTAGGGCTTGCGCCAGAGCATTGCCTGGCGTTTGAGGATTCCGAGAACGGCCTGCGCGCCGCCATGGCCACAGGTTTGCCCACGGTCATCACCCCCAACGATTTCACCGCCGAACACGATTTCAAAGGCGCATTGCGCATCTGCCCCAGCCTGCAAGGCGTGGGGCTGGCGCAATTGCGTGAATGGCACCACACCGCTTTCAAGGTCACCGCATGAGCACCGTCCGCATCGCCCCCTCCATCTTGTCCGCCGACTTTGCCCGTTTGGGCGAAGAGGTCCGCGCCATTGAAGCCGCAGGCGCGGACTGGGTGCACTTTGACGTGATGGACAACCATTACGTGCCCAACCTGACCATTGGCCCGCTGGTGTGTGAGGCGATCCGACCGCATGTGCAAATTCCGATCGATGTGCATTTGATGGTCGAGCCGGTCGATGCGCTGGTGCCCTTGTTCGCCAAGGCCGGGGCCAACATCATCACCTTTCACCCTGAAGCCAGCCGCCATGTGGACCGCACCTTGCAAATGATCCGCGACCACGGCTGCAAGGCCGGTCTGGTATTCAACCCCGCCACCCCGCTGGAGTGGATGGACCATGTGATGGACCGCCTGGACGTGGTGCTGCTCATGAGTGTGAACCCCGGTTTTGGTGGTCAGAAATTCATCCCATCGACCTTGCCCAAGCTCCAAGCGGCGCGCCAGCGCATCAACACCCATGTGGCCCGGGGGGGCCAGTCCATCTTGCTGGAGGTGGATGGTGGCGTGAAGACCGACAACATTGCCCAAATCGTGGCCGCCGGTGCCGACACCTGTGTGGCAGGCAGCGCCGTGTTTGGTGCGCCCGATGCCGATGGGGGCTACCGGGGGGTGATGCAAGCCCTAAAGCAAGCCGCCTTGGCCTGAGCCCGATTTCGAATTCGCGACTTTTTAAAAAAACTTCAGAGAGTGTTTGCCCCATGTCCTTGAGCCCCCGCACCACGCCCACCCTGACGCAGTACCTGATCGAAGAGCGTCGCCGTTTTCCCGATGCCAGTGGTGACTTCAACGCCTTGATTTTGGATGTGGCCATGGCCTGCAAAGCCATCGCCAAATCGGTCGCCTACGGCGCTTTGGCCGACATGTACGGCAACCACGCGGCCGACGCTGGCGGCAGCATCAACGTGCAAGGCGAGACCCAGAAAAAGCTGGACGTGGTCAGCAACGAGTTGTTCATCCGCATGAACGAGTGGGGTGGTCATTTGGCGGGCATGGCCTCTGAAGAAATGGATTTGCCTTACGACATTCCGCCGCAACACCCCCGGGGCAAATACCTGCTGGTGTTTGACCCGCTGGACGGCTCCAGCAACATCGACGTGAACGTGTCGGTGGGCAGTATTTTCAGTGTGCTGCGTGCGCCCGACGCCACCGCCGAGGGCGGCCCCTTGACCGAGGCCGATTTCTTCCAGCCGGGAACCCGCCAGATTGCCGCAGGTTACGCCTTGTACGGCCCCACCACCATGCTGGTGCTGAGCGTAGGCAATGGTGTGGCCGGTTTCACACTCGACCCGGTGATGGGCGAGTTCATGCTGACCCACCCCGAGTTGCGCGTGCCCGAAGACACCCAGGAGTTCGCCATCAACGCCTCCAACAGCCGCTTTTGGGAAGCCCCGGTCAAGCGCTATGTGGACGAATGCCTGGCCGGCAAAACTGGCCCGCGTGGCAAGGACTTCAACATGCGCTGGATCGCCTCCATGGTGGCGGAAGCCCACCGCATCTTGATGCGCGGCGGCGTGTTCATGTACCCCCGTGACACCAAAGACCCGAGCAAACCCGGCCGCCTGCGCCTGCTGTACGAAGCCAATCCGGTCGGCTTCATCATGGAGCAAGCCGGGGGCCGTGCCAGCACGGGCCAGGTGCCCATGCTGAGCGTGCAGCCCACCAGCTTGCACCAGCGCATTGGCCTGGTGTTTGGCTCCAAAAACGAGGTCGAGCGCATTGAGCGTTACCACGCCGAACCGCCCAAGCAAGACAGCTTTGCCCCGCTGTTTGCCGAGCGCAGCCTGTTTCGCGACTGAGCGGCCCAGTCCGTTCGCCAAACGATTGACAAAATTACAAGGAGATTCCCATGTCTGAACGCCACCCCATCATCGCTATCACCGGTTCTTCGGGCGCAGGCACCTCGACGGTGACACGCACGTTTTCCAACATCTTTCGCCGCGAAGGCGTGAATGCGGCCATCATCGAAGGCGACAGCTTTCACCGTTTCGACCGCAAGGAAATGAAGGTGCGCCAGGCGCA
>JBIKQY010000112.1:0-7442 GCA_044349465.1 Limnohabitans sp.
CTCTTGGAAACCACCCAAGCCCATGCCCATGGTGCCGGTTTCGGGGGTGATCATGACCACCGGGCTGTGCGCCCAATAGGCCGCCGCAATGGCGGTGACACAGTTGCTGATGCCCGGGCCGTTTTGGCCAATGACCACGCCGTGGCGACCGCTCACGCGGGAATAGCCGTCCGCCATGTGCGCCCCACCTTGCTCGTGCACCACCGGGATCAATCGGATGCCAGCGGGGGCAAAGATGTCCATGGCGTCCATGAAGGCCGAGCCCATGATGCCGAACATGTCGGTCACGCCGTTGGCGACCATGGTTTCCACAAAGGCCTCGGAAGGCGTCATCTTTTGCACGCCGCTGGCCACGGTGCGTTTGTCGGTTTTGGGGGTGCTCATGGGCTGCTCCTGAAAAAAACATGCGGGAAAACAAAGAATCGAAACCAAGGGTTCCGAAATCCGAAACTGGGGGTGACTATAGACATCCGCCTCCCACAAATCAATCGAAATTTCACTTATTGGGCCAATTTGTTCCACTTATCGGGTTTTCCACTATGATGCACAGCATGTCACTCGCCTCTGTTCCCCTGCCCGCATCGGCCCCCACTGAGATCAACGGGGACACGCCCACCCTGCGCCTGTTTGCCTTGCTGGAGGTGATCGCCAGCAAAAGCAGCTACTTTTCGCTGCAAAACCTGGCCGACGAAACCGGTCTGCCCAAGGCCACCTTGCACCGCATGCTGCAGCAACTCGAAAGCGCACATTTGCTGGAGCGCACCGCCGACGCCCGGCTTTATGGCACGGGCAACCGACTTCGCAAACTGGCCGAGAACCTGCTGATCAACGACACCGCACACGGCGCACGCCACGCCGTGTTGCGCCATCTGGTCAACGAAGTGGGCGAGAGTTGCAACCTGACGGCCTTGAGCGGCAGCGAGGTGATCTACCTGGACCGGGTGGAGACCTCGGCGCCCTTGCGCTTTTACCTGCACCCGGGCTCACGGGTGCCCGTGCATTGCTCGGCCAGTGGCAAGGTGTTTTTGTCACAAATGAGCCCCGCCCAACGCCAGCGCCTGCTGGCCCATGCGCCGCTGGACACCTACACCCCCAAAACCCTGACCGACATGGCTGCACTGGAGCAAGAGGTCAAGCTGGTCAAGCGCCAAGGCTTTGCCCTGGACAACGAAGAATTTTTGCCCGGCCTGATGTGCGTGGCCGTGTTGGTGCCCTCGTCCCAGGGCAGCTCCAACCTGTGCGTGGCGGTGCAGGCCCCGGTGTTGCGCCTGACGCCCGAGCGCTGCCTGCAACTCTTGCCCGCCCTGCAACGCGCAGCCCAGGCCATCAGCGCCATAGAAACCGAGGCCATGCCATGAACACCTCCCCTGATCTGCAGCGCCTGGATGTGCGCAGCGTTTTTGACATCGACAGCCCGCTCAAGGTCACCGCCTTTCGCGAGCGCTCCGAGCATGTGCCCGACATCGACCCCGATTACCGTTTCAACCGCGACGTCACGCTGGCCCTGTTGGCGGGGTTTGAACACAACCGCCGGGTCATGCTGCAAGGCCTGCACGGCACGGGCAAATCCACCCACATTGAACAAGTGGCCGCCCGGCTGAACTGGCCCTGCGTGCGCATCAACCTCGACGGGCACCTGAGTCGCCTGGATTTGGTGGGGCGCGATGCGGTGGTGCTGCGCGACGGCCAGCAGGTGACCGAGTTCCAGCCCGGCATCGTGCCCTGGGCGCTGCAGCGGCCAGTGGCGCTGATCTTTGACGAATACGACGCGGGACGGCCCGAGATCATGTTTGTGATCCAGCGCCTGCTGGAGCGCGACGGGCAATTCACCCTGCTCGACCAAAACCAGGTGATCAAGCCGCACCCCCAGTTTCGCCTGTTTGCCACCAGCAACACGGTGGGCCTGGGCAACCTCAATGGCCTGTACCACGGTGCCCAGCAGCTGAACCAGGCGCAGATGGACCGCTGGAACATTGTGGCCACGCTGAACCACCTGCCGCCCGAGCAAGAGATGGCCATCGTGCGTGCCCGAGTGCCCAGCATGCGCGACGACGCCCGCCAAACGCAACTCCAAGCCATGGTGCAGTTTGCCAACCTGACACGCCAGGGCTTCAAGGTGGGCGACCTGTCCACCCTCATGTCGCCGCGCAGCCTGATCAGCTGGGCCGAAAACCTGGACATTTTTGGCGACCTGCAGCTGGCGCTGTACCTGAGCTTCATCAACAAAGGCGATGAGTCCGAGCGCCCGGTGCTGGGGGAATACTTTCAGCGCTGCTTTGACCAGGAGCTGGGCACACCATGAGCGGTGCCAGCGCCGCGGTCAGCGACGGCCCCAGCGAACAAGCCCTGCTGCGCCAGCAACACGCGCTAGACGATTTGTGTGCAGCCAGCGCCCGCGCCCTGAGCGCCGAGGCCGATTTGCACTACCGCCAGCGCCGCCTGTACCGCCACAACCAGCGCCTGCCCGACTTTGCCCCCCACCTGCACCCGGTGCATGGCCAGGACGACTGGCGCTCGTTTCGCGCCGCCAGCGATGGCGCGGCGCTGCGCCTGCGCCATTCCGATGCAGCGTTGCACCGCACGCTGTGCGAGCGCCAGCCCTTGATGCCGCTCGAACGCCTCATCGTGGAAATGCTGGAGCAAATCCGCGTCGAGTCGATGGCCCCCGAGCTGGGCCTGCCCGGTGCAGCGCACAACCTGCGCCACCGTTTCGAAGTCTGGGCCGTGGCGCTGGGCCAGTCGGACCTGGCTGAAACCGTGCAAGGCCTCACGCTTCTCACCGTGGCCCTGATCTGTCGCTCAAGGGTGGTGGGCGAAGCCGTGCCCGAGGCGCTGATGGACCTGATCGAATCCACCCGCTTTGCCTTGTCCGAGGTCATTGGCCACGACGTGCGCGGCCTGCGCCTGACACGCCACGACCAAGCCCTGTATGGCGAACACGCCCTGAACATTGCCCGCAGCGTCGCCCAGCACACGGTGGCCGGCCAGGTACAGCCCCCCGCCACGCGCATCAACCCAGTGCAGCCCAGCCGCGAGCGGCTGTCACTGTGGATCGACTTTGAGGGCGGCGAGGACAAGGACGCGGCCGTCGCGGCACCCGGGCGCAGCCTGAGCCCGGACGAGGTGTTGCGCGGTTATGCCGTCTTCACCACCGCCTATGACCGCACCGTGCAGGCGGCAGATTTGGTTCGCGCAGCCGAGCGGCAAGCCCTGCGCTTGCAGCTGGACGAGCGCATTGCCCAGCAAGGCGTGGCCTTGCAGCCGCTGGTGCGCCAGCTCAAGGCGCTGCTCAGCCCGCCGCGCTGGCAGGACCTGGAGAACGGTCAGGACGAAGGCCGCATTGACGGCAGCCGCCTGTCGCAGCTGGTGGCCAATCCCCTGCAGCGGCAGCTGTTTGTGCGCGAACGCCAACGCCCGGTGCCCGATGCAGCGGTGTGCTTTTTGATCGACTGCTCGGGCAGCATGAAGGCGCAGCGCGAGTCGATCGCCTTGCTGGTGGATGTGATGAGCCGCGCCCTGGACCTGGCGGGCGTGCCCTGCGAGGTGCTGGGTTTCACCACCGGCGCTTGGAGTGGCGGGCGCGCCCTGCGCGACTGGCGTCGCGCCGGACAGCCGCCCGAGCCGGGCCGCCTGAACGAGCGCTGCCACATCATTTTCAAACCCGCCGAAAAAGCCTGGCGCCTGGCGCGGCGCGACATCGCGGCCCTGCTCAAACCCGAGCTGTACCGCGAATGCCTGGACGGCGAAGCCCTGCTCTGGGCCGAGCAACGCTTGCTGGCGCAAAGTGCCTCGCGCCGCATCTTGCTGGTCATCTCAGACGGCTGCCCCAGCGACAGCGCCACGGCGCAAACCAACGACCCCTTGTACCTTGAGCAGCATTTGCTTGCCGTGACCGATCGCATCGAACGCAGCGGCCGCGTGGAGCTGACCGCTTTGGGTGTGGGCCTGGACATGAGCGGCTATTACCGCCACAGCGACATGCTGGATTTGTCAGACCTGCAAGGCCAGCGGGTGTTCACCCAAATTTTGGGGGCCTTGCGCCCAAGACGAAGATGAACATGGCGCCCTTTTTTTCGCTGCCCGAAAACGCCACCACCCTGACCTTCCTGTTGAGCAGCCTGGTGGTGCTGCTGGCAGGTGTGGTGCGGGGCCTGACGGGCTTTGGTTTTTCTGCGTTGTGCGTGAGCAGCTTGTCGGTGTTCATGCCGCCGTCGCAAGTGGTGCCCGCTTTGTTCGTGCTTGAAATTGCGGCCAGCATCAGCCTTCTCAAAACCAGCTGGCCCGATGTGCACTGGCCCTGGTTGCGCGTGCTGGCTTGGGGCAATTTGCTGTTCATTCCGCTGGGTGTGCTGACCCAACAAAGCCTGCCCGACAACATGCTGCGCCTGCTGATTGCGGTGGTCATTGGGGTGATCGCACTGGCGCAGTTGCGTGGCCTGCGGCCCCAGGGCCCGCCCGGCAAAGGCCTGCAATGGGGCACCGGCATGGTCAGTGGCTGGCTCAACGGGCTGGCGGCCATTGGCGGCATTGCGGTGGCCATGGTGTTCAACCAGACCCGGCTGGCCCCGGCGGTGATGCGCGCCAGTCTGGTGGTGTTTTTCCTGTTCACCGACCTGTTTGCCCTGCTGTGCCTGGCCCTCATGGCCCATCTGTCCATCGTGCCCACTTCGCTGCACGACATCAGCGGCCCCACCGCTTTCTGGTCAGTGGCCTGGCTGCCCGCCATGCTGCTGGGCATCTGGCTGGGGCACCGGCAAAGTGCCCGGATATCGCCCGAGCGTTTTCGGCGGGGGGTGCAAATCCTGCTGGTGCTGATCGCCGTGCTGATGGGCCTGAGGGTGGTGGCGGCTTGATCCACAGGCGTGCGGTGCACGCCCATCGCACCCGCGATGGCTGTGCGCCGCGCTCACCTCAAGATTCAATGCGAGCAGCCTGTGGCATCTGCTGAGCCACAAATGAACGAAACACCGACATCACCGGCAATTCGCTGCGGCCGGCCAAGGTGATCAGCGCCAGACGCGCCGAACCCAGAAACGGCGGGTCTATGTCCAAAGCGACCAGCGACCCATCGGCCAAGCCCTGGCGTGCCGCACCCAAGATCCCCAGATAAATCGCATCGGTTTGACTGACCACGTCCATCAAACTGGCGATCTCCTCGCACTGCAAGGTGATCAGCTGCGTCGGGTTGGCTCGGGGGCCATAGTGGTCCACCAGCAAGCGGGCCACCTCTTGCGACAAAGGTGTGGATGCCAAGGGGTAATCCCGCAGCGCTTCAAACGGCACCTGCCCGGGGTGACGCTGCAAGACCGGGTGGCCTTGGCGGCACACAAAACCGGCGGGCATCTCGACCACATGCGTCATGTTCAGGTCAGGCGCAACCGCCACCCGGCGCACATCGACCACCAGCGCATCCAGTTGGCGCTCACGCAACTGCACCAGCTGCAGCTCGGTCGGACCACGCGACACACTCACCTGGACCGTCGGATGGTGTTCGGCCATGTAACGCAACCAGGGGGTCATCAGCATGGCCCCGGGGCCTGAGCCAAGCCCCCTTGCTGCAGCAAAGCAGCGCCCTCTTTGAGTTCCTGGGCCTCATGCACGATGCGCCGCGCCCGCTCCAGCACGGAGCGGCCCAAGTGCGTCAGCTCATTTTTTTTGCCCACCCGGTCTACCAAAGGCCCGCCCAAGTCCTCCTCCAGCGCCTGGATGCTTCGGCTCAGGGCCGACTGGGTGATGTGCAGTTTTTCTGCCGCACGGCTGAAGGAGCCGGTATCGGCCAGCGCCAGCCAGTGTTCAAGGTGTCTGAGGTTCATGCATTCATTTTACGAATGATTATCAGAAAAATAAGTCATTGGACACATTGATTTGCAATTTCTACGATTTGGCCATGGTCATTTCAACCATCCAGCAACCCCAACATCAGGAGACACCATGAACTTCAAAACCCTCATCACCAGCCTGGCCGTGGCCGCCAGCGCTTTCGGCCCTGCCCTGGCGCAAACCTATCCCGCCAAAACCATCAACCTGATCGTGCCTTACCCGGCCGGTGGCCCCTCGGACTTTTTTGCCCGCAAGGTGCAGCCCGACGCCGCCGCCAAACTGGGCCAGACCATGATCATCGACAACATCGGTGGTGCGGGTGGCTCAATCGGCATGGCCAAGCTGGTCAACGCCCCGGCTGACGGCTACACCTTGAGCCTGGGCAGCCCCATGGAGCTGGTGCTGGCCCCCATGGCCATCCAAGGGGTGAAGTACAAGTCAGAAGACTTCAAACTGGTCGCGCAATTTGCCACCACCACGACCATTTTGGCGGTGCGCAACTCGCTCAACGTGAAAACCGTGGACGATCTGCTGGCACTGGCCCGCAAGAACGCCAACAAACCCCTGAGCTATGGCAGCGTGGGCCCAGGCTCGTTGTACCACCTGGTGGGCGAGAGGTTCTCGCAGTTGACCAAGGTGGAGATGCTGCATGTGCCCTACAAAGGCATTGCGCCACTTTTGACCGACTTGATGGGTGGCCAAATCGACATGGCCTTCCTGCCCATGGCCGGCTCCATTCCGCAGACCCTCATCGACGGCAAAATTCAGGGCTTGGCCGTGACCGCCAAAACCCCGCACGCGCTGTTCAAGCAATTCCCCGCCATGGCCGCCATGAAAGGGCTGGAGGCGATGGAATTTGACATCTGGGCCGGTGTACAGGTGCACAAAAACACCCCGGACGCTGTGGTCAACACCCTGAACAAGGCCTTTTATGCGGCCGCTGAAGTGCCCGAAACCCGCAAGGCACTGGAAGCCAGCGGCAACGTGGTCCTGCCTTCACGCACACCTAGCGAGCTGGCCCGCATTTACCTTGGCGACATCGAGCGCTACCGCGCCATCGCCAAATCGATTAATCTGCAAGCCCAGTAATCGACGAGGTCCCGCCATGAACGCCCCCACCGACGCTTTCCTGCACGACAAACTCCAGGCTCTGCAAGCCCAGGCTGATGAATTCATCGCGGTGCGCCGCGACATCCACAAGCACCCGGAGATGGGCTACAAGGAGTACCGCACCAGTGACCTGGTGGCCGAACAGCTGAGCGCCTGGGGCTATCAAGTGACGCGGGGCCTGGGGGGCACCGGTGTGGTGGGCCAATTCAAAAAAGGCCCGGGCATCAAAAGCATTGGCATCCGCGCCGACATGGACGCACTGCCGATTGACGAAGCCACTGGCCTGCCCTACGCCAGCTGCAACGTGGGCATCATGCACGCCTGCGGTCACGACGGGCACACCGCCATGCTGCTGGCCGCGGCCAAACACATCGCCCAAAAGGCCGAATTTTCCGGCACCGTCAACCTGATTTTTCAGCCGGCTGAAGAAGGCCTGGGCGGCGCCAAAAAAATGATGGAAGACGGCTTGTTCACGCAGTTTCCGTGTGATGCCGTGTTTGGCATGCACAACA
>JBIKQY010000296.1:0-3892 GCA_044349465.1 Limnohabitans sp.
CGCGATGGCTCGGCCATGGCGTCTTCGGACAACGTGACCATCACCATCGAGGGCACGGGCGGCCACGGCGCTGTGCCCCACCGCGCAGCCGATCCCGTGGTCGCAGGCTCGGCCATCGTCATGGGCTTGCAAAGCATTGTGGCGCGCAACATCGACCCGCAAGAAATGGCCATCATCACCGTGGGCGCCTTCAATGCGGGTGTGGCCAACAACGTGATTCCACAACACGCCACGCTCAAACTGAGCGTGCGCTCGCTCAACCGCGAAGTGCGCATCCTGCTGGAGCAGCGCATCACCGAGCTGGTCAACGCCCAGGCCATCAGCTACGGCGTGAAGGCCCACATTGATTACAAGCGCGGCTACCCGGTGCTGGTCAACCACCTGCTCGAGACCGACTTTGCGCGCGACGTGGGCGAAGAACTGGTGGGTGCCGCCAACGTCACGCGCCAAGGCCGTGCGCTGACCGGCAGCGAAGACTTTGCCTTCATGCTCGAAGAGGTGCCCGGCTGCTATTTGTTGATTGGCAATGGCGATGGCTCGGGCGATGGCCACGGCGCTTGTATGGTGCACAACCCCGGCTACGACTTCAATGACCAGAACGTGGCCGTGGGCTCAGCCTATTGGTCCTTGCTGGTGGAGCGGTTTTTACCCGCTCAGGGCTGAACCACCCGGCCGGGCTGTGAGGTCCGGCCAATCCAAGACGCGACGCAAGCCTCTCGTTCAAGACTTGGTGGATTCCAAGCCCTGTCCGCGCCAGAGTCCGGACGGGTCTGAGACAATCGGACTTGAATATGTCTGACCTCATCCAAACCGTTTTGATTTACGCCCTGCCGGTGATCTTCGCGATCACCTTGCACGAGGCCGCCCACGGCTATGCCGCGCTGCGCCTGGGCGACAACACCGCATCCATGCTGGGCCGTGTCACGCTCAATCCCATCCCGCACATCGATCTGTTGGGCACCATCGTGCTGCCGCTGCTGCTGTACTTCAGCACCAGCGGCGCTTTTTTGTTCGGTTACGCCAAGCCGGTGCCGGTGCGCTTTGACCAGTTGCGCCACCCCAAACGCGACATGGTCTGGGTGGCGCTGGCCGGGCCAGGTGCCAACCTGGTCCAGGCCTTGCTGTGGGGCGTGTTGTTTTATGTGCTGACAGGCAGCGGCGTCAGCGAGCGCTTTTTCATCGAGATGTGCAAAGCCGGCATGCTGACCAATGTGGTGATGTTCGCCTTCAACCTGTTTCCACTGCCCCCACTCGACGGTGGGCGCATCCTGGTGGGCGTGCTGCCCTGGCGGCAAGCGGTGCTGGTGTCCCGGGTGGAGCCTTGGGGCTTTTTCATCGTCATGGCGCTGGTCCTGACTGGCCTCATCAGCGCTTGGTGGATGCAACCCCTGATGGGCCTGACCTTTGACTTTTTGAAACTCACCCTCAGCCCGCTTGCCGCTTTGTTGCGCTGACTTCTTTTTTTGGTTTTTTGTTTTTGACCCTATGACCTCCCCATCCCGCACCCGCGTTCTCACCGGCATCACCACCACGGGCACCCCGCACCTGGGCAACTACGTGGGCGCGATCCGCCCCACGGTGCAAGCCAGCCGTGACACCAGCACCGACGGTTTTTACTTTTTGGCCGACTACCACGCGCTCATCAAATGCGACGAGCCCGCCCGCATCCAGCGCTCCACGCTGGAAATCGCCGCCAGCTGGATCGCCTCGGGCCTGGACCCCGACAAAGTCACTTTCTACCGCCAGTCCGACATCCCCGAAATACCGGAGCTCACCTGGCTCTTGACCTGCGTGACCGGCAAGGGCGTGCTCAACCGCGCCCACGCCTACAAAGCGGCGGTGGACAAAAACAACGCCGCAGGCCATGACACCGATGCCGACGTGACGGCTGGCCTGTTCATGTACCCGGTGCTCATGGGCGCAGATATTTTGATGTTCAAGGCGCACAAAGTCCCTGTGGGCCGCGACCAGATCCAGCACATCGAGATGGCGCGCGACATGGCGTCGAGCTTCAACCATTTGTATGGCGAGCATTTCGTGCTGCCCGAAGCCGTGGTCGAAGAGTCCGTAGCCTTGCTGCCAGGCCTCGACGGCCGCAAGATGAGCAAGAGCTACGACAACACCATTCCGCTGTTTGCACCGGCTGCGCAAATGCGCAAACAAATCGCAGGCATCGTCACCGACTCCAAAGCCCCCGGCGAGCCCAAGGTCACCGAAGGCTCGGCACTGTTCCAGATTTACCAGGCCTTTGCCAGCGTAGACGAGACCGCCGCCATGGCGCGCGCATATGCCGACGGCATTGGCTGGGGCGATGCCAAGCAAATGCTGTTCGAGCGAATCGACCGCGAAATCGCGCCCATGCGCGAGCACTACCAAAGCCTGATCGACAACCCCGCGCAAATGGACAAAATTTTGCTGGCGGGGGCCGACAAGGCTCGCCAGCTGGCCACGCCCTTCATGCGCGAATTGCGCCACGCCGTGGGCCTGCGTGCCCTGTCGTCGGGCAATACTGCGGCGGCGGCCAAAGAAGCCAAAACCGCCGTGCCCAGCTTCAAGCAATACCGCGAAAAGGATGGACTGTTTTACTTCAAGTTGGTGGACGCCAAAGGCCAAATCTTGCTGCAAAGCCTCGGATTTGCTTCGCCCAAAGAGGCCGGACAAACCATCTCTCGGTTGCAGACCGAAGGCCCGAATGTGTTGGTCTCCCTCAAGCCTGTTCTTGAATTTGCCCCCGAAACGGCAGACGCCTTGAACGAGATTTTGGCGCTTTTGAAAGCATCCACCGAGGTCACCCAAAAATGATTTTGTTGTTTTCAACAAAAAAGCTAGCAAAAATCTCGGGAAACTGATATCCTTATACTTTCAGTTTAGCGCGGAGATTAAAACATGACTGTTTATGTCATTGACGACCACCCCCTGATGCGTGATGCATTGACCATGTTGCTTCATCGGGTCAAACCAGGCTTGAAAATCATCCCGATTCACAAGTTGAACGTGGTGGAATCGACCGTTGAGAAAAATGGCGTGCCAGAGCTGTTTTGTCTCGACCTGCAATTGCCTGACACCCTGGGCATGTCTGGCGTACAAGTGCTCAAAGCCAAGTACCCGGATGTTCCCCTGGCGGTCGTGACCAGCTCCAGCGCCAGCGAATACGAAGCGCGTTGCTTGGAAGCGGGCGCCGATGCTTTCATCGAAAAATCCAACAGCCCCGCCCAAATCATTGCGGCTTTGCGCAGCCTTTTGGTGACCGAGGAGCAAGCCGCCATTGAAGACGCGGCAACGCCTGCAGGCCCCACCAAACTGTCGAAACGCCAAAAACAACTGATCCTGATGCTGGACCAGGGCCTGTCCAACCGTGACATCGCCGAGAAGCTCGACATCAGCGAACACACGGTCAAAGTGCACTTCTGGCGTCTGTTCCGCCGCTTGGGCGTGAACAGCCGCACACAGGCGCTGCACTTTGCCCGCACCAACGGCTGGTTGGGTATCTGATTCGAAACCATGCCCGTTGTATCGATCACCCTGCTGCCGGGCTACGCACCGCAGACCCAGCACCGCATGGTCAACCGAGTTGCGCAGGCCGTGCGGTCCGTGATCGACACGCCGGAGGCGGGTACCACGGTCTTTGTCAACGAGGTCAGCACCTACCGGCGTGACGGCAAGGTGTTCAGCGAAGGCCGCGCCGCGCACCCAGTGGCCTCGGATGTGGTTCGTGATTTTTTACAGGCCATGCAAGCGCGTGACATGGCCCTGGCGCAAAGCTTTTTGTCATCCGACTTTCGCATGTGCTTTCCGGGCTCGGTGGTGATGCACAACTTGTCCGAGCTGACCGCTTGGGCTGCCCAACGCTACAGCCGTATCGGCAAACATTACGAACAGTTCGAAGAAAGCT
>JBIKQY010000354.1:0-3319 GCA_044349465.1 Limnohabitans sp.
GCGCTGGATGCCGTTGCGGTATTCCTCGCGGATCACATCGGGCATCAGCTTCTGCGTTTGGTAGCGCAGCATGTCCTTGACGTTGCCGCCCGAGCTGAAGACCGGGCCTTCGGCCGTCAGGATCACCGCGCGGATGCTGGTGTCCTTGGTGATGTCGGCGCAAGCCTCTACAAACTCTTCGACCGCCGTGTTGCCGGTCAGGGCGTTGCGGGTCTCGGGCTGGCTCATGGTGAGGATCGCGATGCTGCCCTCACGGTTGATTTTGAGAAATGAGCTCATGGCAATTCCTGAAATAAAAAGTCAAACAACAACATCGGTGAGTGTGCGCATCAGGTCCAGGCTGAGCGGCTCGGGGCTGTCCAGCAGGGCCTGGCCCAGCACGTCGTGCCAGTAAGACTCTGACCCGGCCGCTTGCCGCCAAGCGTGCAACCTTCGGGTGTACAGCTGCAAATCAAACTCGCGTGTGAAGCCGATCGCCCCGTGGATGGAGTGGCTCAACCCCGCCACTTCGAGCGCCGCCTCGCTGGTGCGGGCCTTGGCCATGGCCACGCGCAAACGGTCGGGCACCTGGCCCGTCGCGCACAGACCCAACTGGGCGGCCATGCGGGCGGCAAACGCGTGCTCGGACATGACACTCAGCTGGTGCTGGATCGCCTGGAACTTGCCAATCGGTTTGCCAAACTGCTGGCGGTCGTTGGCGTATTGCAGCGTGCGGCTGAACACCGCCATCAAGGCACCGGCCAGCTGAGCCGCGTACAGCGCTGCTTGCAAGGTCATCAGGTCGTGCTTTCCGGGCACCTGCTGCGCTTGCTCCCACGCCGCTTGGGGCCAGCTCATCTGCGCGTCCAGACAAAACCCGGCCACCTGCATTTGGGCATTGGCCGCAGGCAAGAGACGGCAAGCACAGCCACACGACACCAGCACCCAGTCGGCCCTGGCGGCGCAGCGCACTTGCGCGCAGTGCAAACGGCCATCGCTGACCAGCTGGCCTGTGCCAAACACCACCGATCCTTTTGGCGCGGACACGCCCGCATGGGCCAACAGACCACGGGCCAGCAGGGTCTCGCCCAAAGGCACAGGCACGGCAAAGCTGCCGCACAACTCCAGCACCGGGTACACGTCGGCCAAAGCCAGCCCTGCGCCCCCCGCAGATTCGGGCACCAGCGCGTCGGCAAAACCCGAGGCTTCCAGGGCTTGCCACAAAGGGGCGTGCGGCTGACCTGCTTCGATGGCGCGCACCACCGCGGGTGTGCAGTGGTCGGTGAGCAGGGCCTTGACGGCATCGGCAAAAAGATCGTCCATGTTGTGTCCTTTTCAGCGCAAACCCAGGCCACGGGCGATCATGCCGCGCAGGATGTCGCGGGTGCCGCCGCGCAGCGAGTAGCTGGGCGCGACCTGCGTGATGTAGTTGAGCGTGTTGAGCAGCTCGGCGGGCACATCGGCGGGCACTTCAGCGTTGGCGCGCGAGAACAAATCATCGGCAATGGCTGCCGGGATCAGCTGCTCCACGCCTGTGCCCAGGTCTTTGACCAGGGCCGCCTCGACCACCGGGCTTTCACCCCGCGTGAGTTTTTCGGTGATGGCCACCGACATGGCACGCAGCGGCGCCAGCTGGCTCAAGATCTTGCCCGCCAGGCGCTGGGCCTGCGGGGTGCGGCCTTGCGGCGTGCGCACATAGGCCAGCCACTCGTCGAACAAGGCGATGCTGGAGAACAAACGCTCCGGCCCGCTGCGCTCGAACGCCAGCTCGGCCGTGACCTGCTCCCAGCCACCGCCTTCGTCGCCCACCAAGGCGTCAGGTCCCAGCTGCACGTTTTCGAAAAAAACTTCACAAAAATGGCTGTCACCCGATTGGTCGACGATGGGCCGCACCGTCACGCCGGGCAAGGACAAGTCCACGATCACCTGAGACAAGCCCTTGTGGCGATCGGTCGCCTCGCCGCTGGTGCGCACCAGCGCGATCATGAAGTGGCAGTTGTGGGCGTTGGTGGTCCAGATCTTCTGGCCATTCAACAACCAACCCGATTCATGGGGCACCGCACGGGTGCGCACGCTCGCCAGGTCCGAGCCCGCACCGGGCTCGCTCATGCCAATGCAATAAAAAGCCTCGCCCCGGCAGATGGCGGGCAGGTAGCGCTGCTTTTGCGCTTCGGTGCCGTACTTGAGCAGCAAGGGGCCGCTTTGGCGGTCGGCGATCCAGTGCGAGCCCACAGGCGCGCCAAAGTTCAAAAACTCTTCCACCAGCACATAGCGCGCAAACGCGCTGCGGCCCGCGCCGCCATAGGCTGGTGGGAAGGTGATGCCCAACCAACCGCGGCGGCCCAGTTCGCGGCTGAACTCGGGGTCATAACCCATCCAGGAGCGTGCCCGCACATGGGCAGGCACGCCGCGCATGGCTTCGGTCAAAAATGCCCGCACCTCTTGGCGCAGGGCTTCGTCTTGCGCCGGGATGGCCGACGGGTTCAGTGAATCGAGCTGGCTCATGCCAACACCTCTTTTTCCAACAAAGTCTTCATGGTCTCTCCATCCATGGCCCGCCTATCACCCCGTGCCCAATGGCAGCCGCTATGCATCGCATTATTTCGACGGTTCGGGTTTTCGCCTAATGGGGGCTTTGCTTTGCGCGACAGCCAGGGTTCGTCCTATTGATCCGGCGCGATGAAATTTAAACATCCGTACTGTCCTCGTGTTTGTCATCCCGGGCGAAGACCCGGGATCCAGTTTGGACCGCCGCCCTTTGCAAAGGTCGGCTGTGCGCTCTGGATCCCGGCTCAAGGCCGGGATGACAAAGAAAAAGGCCGGGATGATAAAGAAAAAGGTCGGGATGGCAATTGACCTGCAAGCTCAGGAAAACCCTGATATCCGCTGCGCGACAGCCTGCAGCAGGCAACTGCCTATAGTCCGAAACACGTTGGGCATGTCCCCTGCACTCGACTTTCACAGCAGCAAGGTTTCCGACAGATGCATGACTTGATCATCCGCAATGCGCAGGTTTTTGACGGCCTGGGAGGCCCCCCACAGATCGCCGACGTGGCTGTCTCGCAAGGCCGCATCACCCACATCGGCCAGGTGGACGGCCCTGCCCGCGACAGCATCGATGCCCAAGGCCTGGCCTTGATGCCCGGCATCGTGGACCTGCACACCCACTACGACGCGCAAGTCACCTGGGACCGCACCATGTCGCCTTCTCCCGCATTGGGGGTGACCACAGCGGTGATTGGCAATTGCGGTTTTGGCATCGCGCCCTGCCCTGCGCCGCTGCGCGAGACCATGCTGAAGAACCTGTCGGTGGTGGAAGGCATGGACTTGCAATCCTTGC
>JBIKQY010000355.1:0-3313 GCA_044349465.1 Limnohabitans sp.
AGGCTTCCTGAATAGTCGCGGCCACCGGCCAGGGAACTGCCACCGTCCACCGCCAGGATGGCACCGGTGACAAATGCGGCGTGCTGTGACGCCAAAAACAGCGCCATGTCGGCGATCTCTTCCACCCTGCCCATGCGCTGCAGGGGCACAGACTGCGTCATGCGTTGCAGCGCTTCGGGCGTGGGGGCTAAGCGGCGTATGCCTTCGGTGTCGCCGATCGGGCCGGGCACGATGGAGTTCACGCGCACGCCTTCGGGGCCCCACTCCATGGCCAGCACGCGGGTGAGCATGTCGACACCCGCCTTGGCGGCGCACACATGGGCCTGAAACTTGGTGGGGTTGAAGGCCTGCGGTGCCGAGATGTTGATCACGCAGGCACCCGGGCGGCGCAGGTGTTCGTAGCCTGCACGCAGCACATGGAAAGTGCCATTCAGGTCAATGTCCACCACCGTCTTGAAGCCATTGGCCGACATGCCCAAAGCGGGTGCCAGAAAGTTGCCCGCTGCGCCCGACACCAGCACATCGAACGGGCCGATGGCGTCACGCGCCTGCTGCAGCACGGCGGCAATGCCAGGGGCGTCGCGCACATCGGCGCTGTAGCCTTCAATCTGCGTGCCGTGTTGGCGCAACTGCTCAACGGCTTGGGCCACGCGCTCGGCGTTGCGGCTGGCAATCGCCACCTTGGCCCCGGCCTGCGCAAACGCGGTGGCGATGCCCAGATTGATGCCGCTGCTGCCACCGGCCACAAACACCGACTGGCCTTTGAAACTCAAGGGGATGCGCATGGGGTCTCCTGTTGGGGAAAGTTCATGGGGGGATTTGTAGGAGCCCACCCCTGTGGGCGATGGTTTTCGGGGCGTGTACCACGCCCATCGCCCACGGGGTGGGCTCCTACACAACAACGGCTTTGTGCAGGGGTCGCGCGGGTGGCTGCGTATCGGGCTCCTACACAACATCTGAGGTGTGAGCGGGTCATGGAATATTTGGCACAGAGGGTGCAGCAAGGCGGGCGCGTTCTTGCTCTTGCAACTGTCGCCAGAGGATCTTTCCGGTGCCCGACTTGGGCAGGGTGTCCACAAAGCGCACGATGCGCGGGGTTTTGTAGGCGGCCATGTGCTCGCGGCTCCAGTCGATGACTTCTTGCTCGGTGACTTGGCCTTGGAAGGCAGGCTTGAGCACCAAGAGGGCCATCACGTTTTCGCCGCGCTTGTCATCGGGCACGGCGATCACGCAGGCCTCGTGCACCGCCGGGTGTTCGTACAAGGTGTTTTCCACCTCGGCGGGCCAGACCTTGAAGCCCGAGACGTTGACCATGCGCTTGAGGCGGTCGCGCATGAAGAAGTAACCCTCTTCATCGACACTGGCCAGGTCGCCCGTGCGGAAAAACGTTTGGCCATCCAGCTCAAAAAAGGAGGACTGGTTGGCCTGCTCGTTTTGCCAATAGCCACGCATGAGTTGCGCGCCACGCGTGACCAGCTCACCCACCTCGCCCACGGGCAACTCGCGCAGTGTTTCCGGGTCCACGATGCGGGCGTCCACGCCGGGCGTGATGACGCCCAAGCACTGGCGCTTGCCGCGTGCCGGTGGATTGCACATCAAAAATGAGGCGGTCTCGGTCATGCCGTAGGCCTCGTTGTAGGTGATGCCAAAACGCGTTTGCAGCAAGTTCGCCACCGTCTCCGGCATGGCCGCGCCACCACCCGCCATGGTCGACAAACTGCTCAGGTCTCGCTGCGCAGCGGCCGGGCTGGCAAAGAAATCGATCAGCATGGCGGGGGGTGCCGACCAGGTCGTGACGCGGTGTTGCTCGATCAACCGCGCCGCTGATGCCGCGTGCCAGCGCGGCAACATGACCACGGTGGCACCCAACGTGATCGGCACATTGAGGCCGCCCTGCATGCCCAGCATGTGGAACAAAGGCGCGACGGCCAAAAACACCGAGTCCATGTGCATGCTGCGCCAGACCTGCGCAGCCATGTTGGATGCCAGCACCGTGGCGTGCGTGTGGATGCAGCCCTTGGGGTGGCCGGTGGTGCCCGAGGTGTAGGGCAGCACACACAGGTCATCGCTGTGGGGGTGCTCTGCGGGCGCGGGCAAGGCCTGTGCAATGGCGTCTTCGAGCCCATGCAGGCCCGGGGACTCGGTCCACTGGCGCGGGGCCAACACCACATCAGGCACCTCATCCGGCACTTCGTCACTGACGGGCTGCGCGGGCAGGCCTTCTGAATACGCATGCACAAGTACAGCCTGCAGGGCATCGCTGTTGGCATGGCCGGGCCGCAGCAAAGGCATGACCTGGGGCAACAACTCTTGCGCCACCATGGCCACGCGGGCACCGCTGTCTTGCAGGTAGTAGCGGATTTCGCTGGGGGTGCACATGGCGTTGACCGGCACCACCACCGCCCCGGCGCGCATGATGCCGTAGTAGGCTGCCACGTATTGTGGGCAGTTCTGGCTCATCAACAAGACCCGGTCGCCGCGCTGCACACCCAGGCGCTGGGTCAGGTAACCGGCGAGCGCCTCCACGCGCGCATGCAGCGCCGCGTAGCTCAGCGTGCTGCCGCAAAAGATCACGGCGGGCTTGTTCGGAAAGCGCTCGGCCGCGACCTGAACGTAATGCGTGAGCGGCACCTGCGGCAAGCTCAGCGTGCGCGGAACGCCTTTGGGCCAATAAGGCAGCGACGATGTGGACATGAGCGGCTCTTTAGGCGGGTGCGTTGTGGGGGTCACAAATGGTGATCACAGGCTTCGCGAGATCAGCTCTTTCATGACTTCGCTGGTGCCGCCATAGATGCGGGTCACACGCGAGTCGACAAAGGCGCGGGTGATCGGGTATTCCATCATGTAGCCATAGCCGCCATAGAGCTGCAGCAACTCGTCCAGTGCCTTGCCCAGCTCTTCGGTGGCAAAGAGTTTGGCCATGGCCCCTTCTTGCACGGTGAGCTTGCGGCGCAGGTGTTCGGCCAAGTACTGGTCCACCATCATGCGCACAGCGGTGGTGCGGACTTTGATTTCGGCCAGCTTGAAGCGGGTGTTCTGAAAATCAAACAGCGGCTTGCCAAACACCACGCGCTCCTTGGTGTAGCGCACGGTCTCGTCAAACATGGCTTCCATCTTGGCGGCGGCACCCAGCGCAATCACAAAACGCTCTTGCGCCAGCTCTTGCATCAGGTAGGCAAAGCCCTTGTTTTCTTCGCCCAAGATGTTGGTCACGGGCACGCGCACGTCTTCAAAAAACAGCTCGGCGGTGTCTGCCGCTTCCTGGCCCATTTTGTCGAGCTTGCGGCCTTTGCGAAAACCGGAGCGGTCGGCC